>DATHFI010000442.1:0-3371 GCA_035490275.1 Planctomycetota bacterium | reverse complement strand
GAGCGTGTGCTTGTCGAAGGGATAGTCGCCGTACCGCATCTCGGAGGCGAGGCCGATGTCGACGGGCAGCCGCGCGAGCTCTTCGAGCGCCGACTTCATCACGAGTCCCGCGTGCCACGAGGAGCCGCAGGCCGAGATCGCGATGCGCTTCGCCTTCTTCAGGGCGGGCGAGAGACCATCAAATTCGACGGTCCCGGATCTCACATCGACGCGCCCCTGGATCTCCGCGTCCGCCGTCCGCCCCTGCTCGAAGATCTCCTTGAGGTAGAAGTGCGGGTAGCCGTGCTTGTCGGCGTCGTCGAGCCCCCACGTGACCGAGACTACTTTCAAATCGACGGGCTTTCCCGCGAGGTCGACCGCGGTGACTTTGGCCTGACCGCTCGGCATGCGGCGGACCATCACGACCTGGCCCTCGCCGAGCGGCGCGACGGTCCGGGTGTGCGGCAGGAGCGCGGCGATGTCCGAGGCGATGATCGTGTCGGAGTGGTCGAGCCCGACGACGAGGGGCGCGTTCAGGCGGGCGCCGACGAGGAGGTCGGGGTGATCGGCGAAGGCGACTACGAGGGCGTAGCTTCCGTGGAGCTCGCGCACCGCCTTGAGGACCGCCTGGAGCGGGTCGCCGCGGTACTTGTCCTCGATGAGGTGGACGATGATCTCAGTGTCGGTCTCGCTCTTGATGTCGTGGCCCTTGAGGCGTTTCTTGAGGTCGGCGTAGTTCTCGATGATGCCGTTGTGGACGAGGGTGATTTTCCGGTCGCAGGAGAAGTGCGGGTGGGCGTTGAGCTCCGTGACGCCGCCGTGGGTCGCCCATCGGGTGTGGCCGACGCCGAGGCGGCCCGCAATCGGGTGCTCGAGGAGGCGCTTCTCGAGGACCTCGAGCTTGCCCGGGCATTTCTCGGAGAGGAACTTCTTGCCGTCGAAGACGACGACGCCGGAGGAGTCGTACCCGCGGTATTCGAGGCTGCGCAACCCGTCGAGGACGACGGGCAGAGCGTTGCCTTCGCCCACGTAGCCGATGATTCCACACATAAGGGGAGGGAGAAGACTATACCAACTCTATCGTCAGAATGCAGTCGCGGGTCGAGCGTCGAGAGTCAAGGGTCGAAAACAAGAAGTCGCGGGTCGACGGGCGCGGGTCGCGCATTCGGAGCTACTTGCCGCCGAGGGCTTTGAGCGCCGCGGCCGCGTCGCCGACGTGGAGGACGATGACGCCGCTTCCCTTACCGCTCGTCGAGGCGTAGACATGGTCGATGTTGATGCCGGCACCCGCGAGACGCGCCGAGATCTTGGCGCCGGTCCCCTGGCCCGAGGGTCCCGAAACCGTGACCACCGGAGCTTCCGCGAAGGAGAAGCCGCTGCCGGAGAGGGCTTTGCGGGCCTTCGCCTCGTTGTCCGCGACGATGAGGACCTTGGCCGTCTCCCCTTCGCCCCAGCCGCAGACGCCGAGCACGTTGACCTTGCCCTTTGCGAGCGCGTCGAACACCTTGCCGAGTTCCCCGGGCCGGTGCGGGACGCTGACCGTGAACTCCGTGCGTTGCTTCGCCGCCATAGGTCCTCCCGCGGGTGGTCCGGAGGGAATTATAGTCGCCCGCGGAGGGGAGTGTTCAGGTAACCGAAAACCGAACCGGGAAGCCGCGGCGCAGGGACGATCGGAGGTGACGTCCGTTACTTCTCCGACCTTTCCTTCTTGCCGTGCTCCTTGTGCCTGGACTTGAGGAACTCCCGCGCGGCGGCCCGTTCCTGATCGTTGAGTTTGCCGTCGCCGTCCTTGTCGAACCGCTTCAGGATCTTCCTTCTCAATTCCCTCTTGTGGGCCCGGCCCTCTTTGCCGCCGTCCCTGTGGTGGGCCCGGCGGAACTCCCGGAGAGCGGCCCGTTCCTGCTTGTCGAGCTTCCCGTCGCCGTTCTTATCGAACTTCTTCAGGAGCGCTTCCCTTCGCTTCCCGTGCTTCTTCGCCCCGTCCTGCGCGGAGGCGGTGGCGGGCAGGCAGGCCATTACGCCGAGCGCCAGCAGGACCGACATCAGCTTCGCCATCTCGCGACTCCTTAATCACCGAGGACTTCCGGTCACACCGAACTTGAAACCCGGTGAAACATGCCGAAGTTGCGATGAATCCGCCCGGGCGTGACGGAAAAATACAGCACCACAACACCGGGGGCGGCTTATGATCGAATCGAAAAGCAGGCGGTCGGCGCCGGTCTGCGTCGAATTTTCGAAGTACAAAGCTTGGCGATCAGTGACATTCCAGGAGACAGGCCATGCAGGTGCTGGGCGTACAGGGCGGAATGGCGCACTTAAGCCTTTCTAAGGACGAACTCGTCATCGTCAATAATGCTCTGCTTCATGCGCCCGAATTCTTAGACAAGGAAGAGTTCGGGACCCTGATGGGATGTACGCCAGAGGAGGCAAGGAATCTTTTCAAGGAAGTGAATGGCCTGATCGACTCGCTGCCGCCGGAAAAGTAAACGGCCTCCGGGGGTCGCCCGGAGGCCGTTGATAGTTGCTGCAGAAACTACGCGGTCGGGGCCGCGGGCGGCGGCGTTGGCGGAGCGGCCGCCGTCGCGGTGGGCGGGATCGAGGACGGAGGCGCCGCGGGCGCGGCCGGAACTTCCTTCCCCTTCTCCAGCACTTTCACCAGCGACAGCCCGATCTTCCCCTCGTTCGGCTCCAGCTTCACGACCTTCACCTCGATGATGTCGCCGGCCCCCAGGCCCGCCTGCTCCGTCTCCTTGTCCACCTTCGAAATGTGGAGCAGGCCCTCGAGGTCCTTCTCGAGCTCGACGAACGCGCCGAAGCTCACCAGCTTCGTGATCTTCCCTTGCACCGAATTCCCCACGCGGTACTTCTCGGGGATCGACGTCTCCCACGGGTTGGGCGTCAGCTGCTTCAGGCCGAGCGCGATCCGCTTCTTCTCCTTGTCCACGGACAGCACCACGACCTCGACCTGGTCGCCCTTCTTGACCACCTCGTTCGGGTGGACCACTTTCTTCGTCCACGACATGTCGTTGATGTGGAGCAGGCCGTCCACGCCGTCCTCCAGCTCCACGAACGCGCCGTAGCTCGTCGTGTTGCGCACCTTGCCGAGCACGCGCTGGTAGGACTTGTACTTCTCCTCGACCTGGTCCCACGGGTTGGCCTCGGTCTGCTTCAGCCCCAGCGACAGCTCCTGCTTGTCGATGTCCACGCCGAGCACCGCGACCTCAACCGTCTCGCCGACCTGGATCTCGCTCGGCATGAAGCAACTGACGCCGTATCCGTGGGAGGACGTCGACAAGCGCTACACGGTCACCCAGCGCGTCAAGGGCAAGGTGGTCTCGATCACGGACTACGGCGCTTTCGTCGAGCTGGAGAAGGGCGTGGAAGGGCTGATT
>DATHFI010000441.1:0-7221 GCA_035490275.1 Planctomycetota bacterium | reverse complement strand
GCGGGAAGGACATGACGCGGCTGGGGGACGAGACCCTCAAGACGGGCTGGCTCTCCCGCCGCAAGATGGAGGAGGGGATCGCCGTCGTCCAGCGGTTCGTCCAGCTCGCGCGCCACCGGGGCGTGCAGAAGATGCTCGCCTTCGCGACGGCCGCGATCCGCGAGGCGTCGAACGGCGGCGAGTTCGTGGACCGGATCCTCCGCCAGACCGGGCTCAAGGTCCGCACGATCACCGGAGACGAGGAGGCGAGGCTGATCTACCTCGCCGTGCGCCACTTCACCGACCTCTCGAACCGGCGCGCCCTCATCGTGGACATCGGCGGCGGCAGCGTCGAGTTCATCGTCGGCTCGAACCAGGTCATGCTCGCCGAGCGGAGCCTGAAGCTCGGCGGCGCCCGCCTGCGGGACCTGTTCATCACGGACCAGCCGGTCCCCAAGGAAGACCACGAGCGGATTCATCGCCACCTGGAGGAGACGATGGATCCGGCCCTCGCGGAGATGCGGGCCGCGGGATTCGAGCAGATCATCGCGACCTCGGGGACCGCCATCAACCTGGGATCGATCATCCACGAACGCCGGACGGGCCAGCCCCTGGCCAACCCGCTCGGTTTCACGTACATGGCGGAAGATCTGAAGGAGGTCCACCGCGACCTGGCGCGATCCAGCCGGCGGGAGCTCGAGGAGATCCCCGGACTCGATCCGGAGCGCCGCGACCACCTGCTGCCGGGCGCGTGCCTCCTCCTCCAGCTCCTGAAGAGCACCGGGAGGCGCGAGATCATTCTCAGCGACAAGGCGATCCGGGAAGGGGTCATCCTCGACTACCTGCAGAAGAACTCGCGCAAGATCCGGGCCGAGATCGAGATCCCCAACGTCCGGATGCGATCCGTGGTCCAGCTGGCGACGCGGTGCGAGTACGAGGCGCCCCACGCGCGCGCCGTGGCGAAGCTCGCGCTCCAGCTGTACGACGGCGTCCCGCTCCCCTCCGGGCTGCGCCCGAACGCGCGCGAGCTGCTCGAGTACGCCGCGCTCCTCCACGACATCGGCTACCACGTCAGCTTCTCGAAACACCACAAGCACGCCTACTACCTGATCAAGAACGCGGAGCTGCCCGGATTCTCGCCCGAGGAGATCGAGATCATCGCGAGCTCCGCCCGCTATCACCGGAAGCGGCCCCCGAAGGCCAAGGACCTCGCCGGCGGAGGTCTCCAGGATCGCGACCGCCGCACGGTCGCCGCCCTGGCGGGGATCCTCCGCGTCGCCGACGCCCTCGACCGCAGCCATTTCGGCGTGGTCAGCGACGTCCGCATCTCCGGCGGCCGCAAGGGGCTCAAGATCCGGATCGTCTCGAAGGGCGACCCCGCCATGGAGATCTGGGCCGCCGACCGCCGCAAGGGTTTCCTCGAGAAAGTCTGCGGCCGTCCGATCCAGATCGGCCCCGCGGGGGCGGCGGCGAGGAAGAAGGCCCGCGCCCTGACCCGGTCCGGGTGAGAATTTCCGCTGTCCCAAAGAGGGACACAAATATTTCAAATTATTTTTAAATTTCCACAAAAATACTGGCGCCGCGCGGGTCCCGAGGTAGAGTGATCGCGCGACTCCAGGAGGCACGTCCATGAGAAACCTGATCCGGGCGATCGCGAGACTTCCCCGGCGCCGGCTGCGGCTCCTGATCCGGGCCAGCCGGATCGAGGCGGTCATCACGCGGCTCGAGACCCGGCTGAAATCGGCGCGGAAGGAGAAGTCGTCCCTCGAGGCGAAGGAGGCGCGGCTCGAGCGCCGCGTCGCCGGCGAGGAACGGAAGCTGGAGTCGGTGCTCGCGGGCGCGGGCGTGTCGGGGCGCGGACCCGGCCGGCCCCCGAAGCGCCGCGGTCCGGGCCGGCCGCCCAAGGCGCGGCGCGGACCCGGCCGGCCTCCCAAGCGGCGCGGGCCGGGGCGACCGCCCAAGGCGGGCGCGAGCCGGCGTCGCCGCCGACGCATCAACGAGAAGCCCCTGGCTCTCGCGCTCCGCGACATCCTCGCGCAGAAGAGCCAGCCCATGGCGGTAGCCGAACTCGCGGATCTCGTGCGCCGGCAGGGCTACAAGACCAAGAGCAAGCCATCCATCTTCGCGATCACGGTGAGCCTGGCGCTCCGGAAGCATCCGGAGATCTTCGTCCGGACGGGCCGGAAATACCAGATGGCGAAATCCGCGGCGCCGTCGAATTGATCCGGGCGGGCGTGTCGGAAGATGTGCGTGGAATTCCCGGCGGCGCGCTTCAGGACCGGCCGAGGACTTCGTCGACCTCGAAGATCGCCCGCAGGTCGTAGCCCTTCGACCGCAGTTCCGACCCTCCCCCCTCGATCCGGTCGATCAGGCAATAGACGCGCTCCACCTTCGCGCCTGCCGCCTCGGCCTGCGCGATCGCCTCTTTCGCGGAGCCGCCGGTGGTCATCACGTCCTCGACGACCGCGACCCGCGCCCCGGCGAGGGGCGCCCCCTCGACGCGCTTCTGCGTCCCGTGGGATTTCGTCTCCTTCCGGACGAGGAAGGCCCGGATGGGCCGGCCTTCCTGGTGGGAGACGACGGCCACGCCGGCGGCGATGGGATCCGCCCCGAGCGTCAGCCCGCCCACGGCCTCGACGCCCGAACCCTTCAGATCCTCCACGATGAGTCGGCTCAGGAGGGTGAGTCCCTCGGGGTCGAGCGTGACCAGGCGGCAATCGAGGTAATAGTCGCTGGTCTTGCCGCTCGCGAGCGTGAAGGTTCCCCTCTTGAGGGCCTTCTCGCGGACGATCTCGAGAAGGCGGGCGCGCGCGCGGGAGGTCTCGAACGGCGCGTTCATGAGAAGGGACCATCGCACGCGCCGCGTCCCGTGTCAACGGTCGGGACCGCCGGCCGCGCTTCCGGACATGTCGATTTCTTTTGACCGGATTCGATTCGCCGGTGGTACATTCGAAACGATCCGTGCAATCTCCCCCCGGGCCGTCTGGGGACCGGGACGCGGCCGCGTTTGGAGCGGGAAGGAAACGCCGCCGGGGAGGCCGGATCGCGGCGGTCGCTACGGGTGGGTGGCGGCCGCTCGTTCGGATCCGATCTGCTATCGCGGACGGTTTGTGGGCCGTCTGCGGTGGCGCGCCTTCCCTCCAGGTTCCGTCCGGCCCTCCCGCGCCGCTGCTCCCGGCTCTGTCGCCATCAATGGGGGCGGTGCAGGAACATGCCCGCACCGGAGCGTCCGGCGGAGCCGTCGGACGAGGAACTCGTCGCGCGCCTCGTCGCCGGGGACCGCTCGGCGGGCGATCTGCTCGTCCGCCGCCACTACAAGCTCGTGGCCAAGGCGGTCCGCGACGTGGGGGCCGAGGAGCAATCGGTCGAGGACATGGTGCAGGACATCTTCCTGCGCGCCTTCCGCAAGGCCTCCCGGTACCAGGCCTCGCTGGGGCGTTTCACGGCGTGGCTCGCCACGGTCGCGCGCCATGACGCCCTCAACCATCTCCGCCGGCGCCGCGCCGCGACCGTCAGCCTCGACGAAACCCTGCTGGCCGCGGGCACGACCTCCGAAGCCGGAACTGAAATCACGATCGCGCTCATGGAGGCGATCGGCCGGCTCAAGGAACCGGGACAGACCATCGCGCGGCTGCGGTTGCTCGAGGGAAAATCGTTCGCGCAGATCGGGCGGGCAACGAATCATCCCACCGAAACGGTGAAGACGATCTATTACCGCAACATCGAGAAATTGCGCAAGGCGATCCGGTAACCGGGCCGGACGAATTACGGCTGGGCGGGCTTCGAACCCCCCTGGCGCGCCTCGAACTTGAAGATGACCGCGCCGCGCACCGTCGCGAAGTTCGCGACGGACGCCCACCGCTTGGCCTCGATCGTGATCGGCTTCCAGTCCGACCGGAGCGACGAAACCCCGGCCCCCTTGCCGTCCATGAACACGATCCGCCACTCGAAGGAGACGGGGGCGTCCGACTTGTTGTTGAAGAGCCGCAGGGTGGTCCCGAAATGGTTGTCCGCGTCCTCGCGGGTCACGTGGTCGACCCACACGGCGCCGTCGAGGAAACTCTCGCCGGCCGCGGTGCTTCCCTCGGCATACCCGACCGTCTTGGCGGGGTCCTGGCGCCGGCCGACGCCCAGGTCGGAAGTCCGCTCGAGTTTCTGAAGCAGTTCCGCCGTTGTCGCCCCTTCCCCCTCCGGGGTGGTTGCGGCGGCGGAATAGTCGCTGACGACGAGGCTCTCCTCGGCGGCGCTGCCGCATCCCGTGAAGGCGAGCAGGCCGAGGACGAGCGGGGCGGCGAGTTTCATGGTCATTGCGGCTCCTTGATGGACCCGCATACTAGGACGGGCCGGGAGGGGCGTCAAACTTCACAATTCCGTCAAACGACCTTCACGCAGATCGCGGTGATGTCGTCCTCCTGGGGCAGGGAGCCGCAGAACCGGTCGAGATCGAAGGCGATCGCGCCCAGGATGTAGGCGGCGGGGCGGTCGGCGTCCTGCTCGAGCACGGGGGAGCACCGGGCCAGGCCGAAGAGCTCGCCCTTGTCGTTCTTCGCCTCCTCGAGTCCGTCCGTGTAGAAGAGGATGACGTCGCCCGACTGGAGCTGGACCGTTTCCGACACCATGGCGCGGTCGAAGAGCGCCCCCGGCGCCATGCCGAGCATCATGCCGCCCGACTCGAGCTTCGAGTGGGGCGGGGTCCGGTCCCGGTTGTACAGGAGCGGCGGGTTGTGCCCCGCCCGCGCATAAATGAGGGTCCGCGACGCCGGGTCGAACATTCCCAGGAAAGCCGTGACAAAGGTCTGGCGGTCGAGATCCTTGTAGACGTCGATGTTGGCCTGCTTCATCGCCTCGGCCGGATTCATCAGCTCGCTGGCGCGGATGTTCAGCACCTTCTTGGTCATCCCCATGAGGATGCCGGCCTCGATGCCGTGTCCGGCGACGTCGCCGATGGCGATGCCGATGCGCCCCTGTCCCATGTCGATGAAGTCGTAGAAATCCCCGCTGAGCCTCTGGGCCGGGCGGTAAGTGATGGCGATGTCGCACTCGGGAATCTGGGGCGCCTTCGCCGGGAGGAGGCGCCGCTGCCGGTCCACGGCGATCTTCAGGCTCTGCTCGAGGGAGTCGGCGAGCTGCGCCTTGTCCTCGAGGACCTTCATCTTGGTCTCCATCGCCGAGGCGAGGCTCTTGGAGGCGGAGTATTTCTCCGCGTTGACCTTCTTGATCTTGGCCTCGAGCTCCGCCTGCGGCTTGAAACGTGGCATCTTCGGGTTGAACCCGATGCAGCGCCGGTGGAGGTGCCGGTAGACATTGTCGATGACCTGCTGCGGGATCGACACGCGGGAGACGATCTTCACCTCATCGAGGACGTTGGCGCAGAACGGGCAGAGCCAGCAGGTCTCGCGATCGACGAACTGCCAGAGCGGGTTCGTGAAGAGGTTCTTGCGGAGCTCCTCGTACTCCACCTCGAGGCGCTCCACCTGCTGCTCGAGGGTGCGAGGGTCCGACGGGAGCTCCTCGACGGTCGGGAAGGTCGCGATCCTCGCGTCGGGGGCGATCAGGGTGAGAAGGCTGCTGATTTTCTCGCCCGGGTTGACGAGGACGATGCGCTGGTCGGTCGCCTTGAACTTGTTCGCGGTGAAGTAGAGCTCCCGGACGAGCGGGGCCGCGATGCCGCTGAGGTTCGAGAGATCGAAGGCGAACGAGCTTTTTTTCGTGAAGGCCTTGCTCCGGAGGATTTCGAGCATGGAGTCGTCGTACAGGCCGCGAAGGGTGATGAGCATCCAGGGCCCGCGGGGCACGCTGACCACCTCATAGGAGGGGGTGCGGGCCAGGATGTTGTCCGCCGCCGGGAGGGGGCGGGGCTTGGGGGCCGGCGGGGGACCGAATGGCACGGGAGAATCCTCCGCCGGGATTCTAGGCCGGGGGCGGAGGTTTTGTCAAAGCGGGCTTTATTTGTTTCCGCCCCCGCCTCCGCCGCCTTCCTTGCCGTCCCCCTTGGGAGGGGCGTCCGACTCGGGAACGAGCCGGGTGCGGACGGCCTGGGAGCACGCGGAGTGCCCCTTTTCGGCCGCGTGGGGGCAGGGGGCCTTGTGTCCGACCGGTGCGTCGAACCGTTCCCAAGTGACGCGGCAGCGGCTGGTGACGGTCGCGTTGGCCTGAAGTTCCGCCTTGTTGGCTCTCCACCATTTTTCCCAGTCGGCGGTGGTCTCCTCGTCGCCGCCCGTGATGGACTTCAGCGCGCGGTCGCAGGCGGCGCGCAGCTTGGCTCCGCCCACTTCGCCGGCGCCGCCTCCTCCCCCGAAGCGGCGGCCACCGCCGCCGCCGCCGGGAATGCCCCCGTTCTTACGCCGCCAGTCGAGGAGGGGGTCGACCGCGCCGGCGCTTCCGATGCGACCGATCGCGTTGAACGCCTCCTCGAGGACTTTCTTCCAATCATCGTCGCTCGAGCGGTCGAGGAGCTTGACGAGGGGCGCCGAGGCCGACTCGTATCCCAGCTTGCCGAGGGCGCTGAAAATCGCCGCGAGGGCGACGGGGCGCTTCTCATTGGGGGAGATGGCGGCGAGGAGGGATTCGGCGGAAAGCGGGTGGTCGAGTTCCGCGACCTGGAGCGCCGCGTTGGCCGCGACGTCCGGGTTGGAGGCGCGGAGATAGGTGACCATCGCCCGGATGACTTTCTCGTGGCGGACGCGGGAGACTTCCTTGAGGGCCGCGATCTGCGAGGAAGGGAGATCGGAGGCCATGGCCTTCTTGAACGCGGCGAGGGCGGCTTCCGCCTCCTCGTCGGTGGCGGCGCCCGATTTCGCCACTCCGGCCTTGGGGTCCTGCTTGGGAGGATCCTGCTTGGGAGGATCCTGGAGCGCGGGGGCGCCGGCGGCCGCGAGCGAGAGGGCCGCGGGCAGAATCAGAGCGAGGAGATAGCGGGACATGAGCAGCGTCTCCTTCGGCGAAGTCCAACCCTTGATCCCCGCTCCAAACCTGTCAACCCATTATGACAGTCCGAGTGGCGGGAATGTTCGAAAAAACGGAGGAGGGGATTTGGTGGTGTCTCAGTTTCCAGTTTCAAGATCCCAGATTCCAGTCTCCCGAAGTTCCAAGCTTCCAGCCGGAGCCGAAACGCTCATTTCCTGGCAAACCTTGTGAATCCCGCCTTTGGAGCTTGAAACTGGATACTTCCGAAAGCTGGGATCTGGAATCTCGAAACTGACACACCACCCGCGTCCGGGCGACCTTGACCGGGGCAACCGG
>DATHFI010000440.1:0-3401 GCA_035490275.1 Planctomycetota bacterium | reverse complement strand
CGCGATTCCGGTTGAAATCCCACCGGCACAAGCGCCCAGTAGTACATCACCGATGGAATCTGAAGACCGGACCTTCCAGGAGTATCACGAGCGACCGACTCGGGAGTCGCTGGTCGCCCTTCTCCGGGCACACCAGGCCAGTGTCTACAATCTTTGCTTCCAGGTTCTCCGCAATCCGCACGACGCGGAGGACGCGGCGCAGGAGGTCCTTCTCGAGGTGATCCGGGGCGCCGGCCGGATCCGCGAACCGCGCGCGTTCAAGCGGTGGCTCTGCCGGGCGGCGCTCCACACGGCCCTCGACCATCTCCGTCGCCGGGCACGGCGATCACGGCTTGAGGAAAAGAGAGCAGCCATGACTCAGGACAATCCCGATCGCGCCGTCGACGCGCTCCACGAGGCGATGGCCCGGCTCGACGACGAAGACCGCTGTCTTCTCGTGGAGAAGTACTTCGACCAAGCCACCCTGGAACAAATGGCCGCGCGGGAGGGATTATCGACGGCCGCCGTGTGGAAGCGGATCGAGCGAGCGCGCGATCGATTGAAGCGGCTGATGGCCGGGGCGGGAATGTCCGTGGCGGCGCCGGGCCTGGATTCCATGCTTGAATCGCTCCGGCCCGTGCCGCCGCCGGACCTGATCACCGGGTCGCTCTCTGTCAAAGCAGCCCTCGCGAACTTCGGAGGTGTCGTCATGGGAACCAAGGCGTTGATCTCGGGAACGACGATTGTCGTGGCGCTGATCTTTCTCACGATCGGCGCCGGCTCCGGGTACGTCGTGGGATCCAAGCGATCTGGCGGAGTGCAGCCGCCCGTCAATTCCAGTGGTCGATCGCCGAAACCTGGGTTGAATTCTGGATCAGCACGTTCCTCCTCGCCTCCTCCGGCGGGAAAACTGGAGGCGGCAGCGATCGCCGACTCCGTCCCAGCGGCGCCCGAGGCTAACCCCCTGTTGGCCCGTCTCGAACGATTCAAGGCATGGCGCGCCGCGTCCGACAAGAAGCCCCTTCGGACGCCTCAAGATCATGAACGCCGCTTTTTCCTCCTCAAGGAAGAGCTCGATGGCGTGCGGGAACTCATCCTTTCCGACCCCGCGGGTTTCCTCGCCTGGGTCGATCGCCGGGAAAACGGGCTCCTCTTGGAGGACGCATTCAACGCCACTCTTGTCGTAAAGCAGACTCTGTACAGCGTCCAGGTGCAGGAATTCACCGACCCTCCGTCTTCGCTCACCGACGGATTGCTGAAGCTGCTCCAGTCGGGGCGCGTGGAGCAGCGCCGGGCCGTGATGGGACTGGCGCAGTACTTAAAGAACCCGCCTCCCGAATTTCGCGCCATGTACGTGTCCTTGCTCGCGGAATCCTACGACCCCGGGGTCGGCCCCATGGCGGTCAATGCGCTGCTGTTCAGTAATGAGCCCGCGCCGTCGGAGCTCGAAGCCGTGGTTCGATACGCGATGCAACTCAAGGAGGACGCCGTACGCCATGAAGTCTTCCGGTCGCTCGGCAAAGTTCCCAAGACGGAAACACGTGAATGGCTTCTTCAGACTCTTGAATCGGGTCAGTTCGCCGACTCTGAACGGCTCGCCTACTGCGCCTTGGAGTGGTGGACCTATCCGAGCAATTCGCCGGGACGAGATTTTGAAGAAAGAGCCGCCCGCATCCTGGGCGCGGCCATGGCCAGAACCAAGGAGCAGGATCCCTATTTCATGAGCATGTACACGGCGCTCAATCTCCCGACGGAGATCTCGCTTCGACTGGTGGAACAGGCCGCCACGGGCGCGCCGAATTCCGCTCTCCGTAACGCCGCGGAAGCGGTGCTGCAACGGGCGAAAAAGCCGGGCGCCAGTCCGCGCATTCTTCAGGAAGCCTGGATGGCCGAATTCAGGCAGAAGTGAGCACTACAGCGATGGAGTCTGGACGTCCTTCCGGTCCGGCAGGATGTCGCAGACGAGGTCGGCCGTCGCCTTCAGGGCGCCCCGGCCCGACTCGACGACGTCCTTGCCCTTGTGCCCCGCCTTCGCGGCCTGCGCGGGCTCCTTGATCAGGCTCCCGATGGCCATCCCGAGGTCGATCGGGTTGTCCACCACCTTCATCGCCCCCGCCTCGATGAGCCGGTCCGCGATCTCCCGGAAATTCTCCAGGCTCGGCCCGCTCACGATCGGCTTCCCGAGTGCCGCGGGCTCCAGCATGTTCTGTCCGCCGCGCGCGCAGAACGTCCCCCCGATGAAGACCGCGTCCGCCGCGGAATAGACCTGCGCCAGCTCCCCCACGGTGTCGAGGATGAGGACCCGGTCGGAGGGGGGCGGCTCCTTGAGCTCCGACCGGAGCGTCACCGCGAACCCCGCGGCCTCGACGATCTTCCGCACCTCGGGCGTCCGCTCGACGTGGCGCGGCGCCACGAGCAGCCGCAGCTTGGGATAGGTCTGGAGAATCCGCCGGTACGTCTCGACGAGGATCTTCTCCTCGGGCTCGTGCGTGCTTCCCGCGACGAGGAGCGGATGCTCCGCGGGCAGCCCGAACGCGGCGCGCACTTCCTCCGCCGTCTCCTCGGGGTCGAACCCGATCCGCGCGTCGTACTTCAGGTTGCCGGTGACGAAGGTCCGGTCGCCGGGGAGCCCGAGCTCGCGGATCCGGTCCGCGTACTCCTTCGTCTGCATGCCGGCCCTCGCGATGCGCCGGAAGATCGACCGGAAATAGCCCAGGAACCGCCGGTAGCGGCGGTGCGACCGGTGGGAGACGCGGCCGTTCACGATCGCCACGGGGATCGCGCGCCGCGCCGCGAGCCGGATGAAGTTCGGCCAGACCTCGAGCTCCACGAGGACGACGGCGTCGGGCCGCACCCGCCCGAAGGCCCGCCGCAGGGCGAAACTCACGTCGAGCGGGAAGTAGTGGACGCGGTCGCCGGGCCACGCCTTGCGCGCCTGGTCGAGTCCCGCGGGAGTCGTGGCGGAGAAGTGGAATTCGAGGTCGGGCCGCCGCTTCTTCAGCTCCTCGACGAGCGGACGGACCAGGGCCACCTCCCCCACCGACGCGCAGTGAAGCCAGAGGCAGGGCCGCGTCCCCTCGCGGGGCGGAACGCCGCCGAGCCGCTCGCCGATCCCCTCGCGGAAGACCGGATCGGTCGAGGCCTTGTAGGCGATCCACGGGGAGAGGATGAGCCCGGCGGTGGCGTAGCCGACGTCGAGCAGTAGCCCCATGTCTGACCAGGATGGAATCAGGAATTAAGAATCAAGAATCAGGAATCAGGAATCAGGAATCAGGAGAAGATCCGAGGGCTCCGCTTGTCGGCCCCTGATTCTTGATTCTAGATTCTTGATTCCGTCAATTCCCGGCCGCTCCGTGAGACTACACTCTTTCCCGACCCGCAGGGACAGGGATCGTTGCGCCCCGTCTTGGGGCCCGCCGCCA
>DATHFI010000439.1:0-2138 GCA_035490275.1 Planctomycetota bacterium | reverse complement strand
CTTCGAGGTGCTGGGGCCGGTGGTCGAGATGTCCGGCCTCGTCATGGTGCCGCTGATGTTCGCGCTCGGCCTGGTGAACTGGCCCTTCATCGTCTTCTACTACCTGCTCGCGGTGGTGGCGGGGATTTTCGTGTCGATCGGGGCGCTGGTGCTCGAGGAAGCCTCGTACGCGAAGTATCCGCGCCTGCGCGACATCCTGCGGCTGGCGATGTACTCGGTGATGGAGAACTTCGGCTACCGCCAGCTGACGGTGTGGTGGCGGCTGAAGGGGATCTGGCAGCATCTGACGAAGCGGACGCTCGTGTGGGGCCGGATGACGCGGACGGGGTTCGGCCCGCAGGCGAAGACGGAGAGGCGCGCGGCGTTCGTGGCGGAAGCGGAGGCGGTCAAACCCAAGGCGCCCGCGGCGCCGGGCCCGGAGCCGATCATCATCCTCGACAAGGAGGACTCGGAGAAGTTCAAGTCGGGTCCGGGGGAGCCGCCGAAGGCGGAAGGGCCGCCGAAATGAAGGGTCGAAAGTACCCCCGGGCCGGTTCGAACGGCCAACCTGCGGTTTAGGAAACCGCCGCTCTATCCAATTGAGCTACGGGGGCGCCAGGTCCGCGATATGTGATTATACGGACCTCTGGTTTTGGGACAACCCGGCCTCGAAGACTGAGTGATAAGATCGCTCGGCCTAAAGCTCTCTACCCAACCTCGTGGCGGCTCGCGATCGGCATCGGCTTCCACTCCGGACTTCCAAAGCGCCTCCAAGGCCGGTAGACTTCCGCGCGACCCGAATTCCTTTTGAACCGGAGCTTCCCCATGCCGCGCCTCTTCGTCGTCGCCCTCCTCCTGGCCTCTTCCGCGACCGCGCCCTCGAGAACCGACAGGCAGGCCGCCGACCTCATCCCGCGCGACTTCCTTTTCGGCAATCCCGAACGCGCCAATCCGCAGATCTCACCCGACGGGACGAAACTCGCCTGGCTCGCCCCCGATGAGGGCGTCCTCAACGTTTGGGTTCGCACCCTCGGCAAGAACGACGACCGCGCCGTGACCTCCGATCGCAAGCGCGGCATCCGCGTCTACTTCTGGCAGCAGGATTCGGCCCACATGCTTCACCTCCAGGACAGCGGCGGCGACGAGAACTGGCGCCTCTACCAGACCGACCTCGCGACCAGGGCGACCCGCGACCTCACGCCGTTCGACGGCGTCCAGGCCCAGATCGTCGCCGCGTCGCCGCGGGTCCCCGGCCGCCTCCTGGTCGGACTCAACAAGCGCAACCCGCAGGCGTTCGACGTCCACCGGCTCGATCTCGCGACCGGCGCGCTCGAGCTCGACACGGAAAACCCCGGCGACGTGCTCGGGTGGACCGCGGACGAGGATCTCAAGGTCCGCGCCTGCGAGGTGGTCTCCCCCGACGGAGGCGCGATCCTCCGCGTCCGCGACTCGGTCGACGCCCCCTGGCGGGAATTCCAGCGCTGGTCGCCGGACGATTCGTTCGGTCACATCGCCGGATTCACCCCGGATGGAAAGGCGCTGTGGCTCGTTTCCTCGGTGGGGGCGGAAACCGCGCGGCTCGTCGAGGCCGACCTCGCGACGGGCCAGTCCAAGGTGATTGCCGAGGACCCGCGGTACGACGCGGGCGCGGTCATGAGCCATCCCAAGAGCGGAAAGCTGGAGGCGATCCAGTTCCAGCGCGCGCGGAACGACTGGAAGGCGCTCGATCCCGGGATCGAGGCCGATTTCGCGGCGCTGAAGAAAGTCCGCGACGGCGATTTCAGCGTGACCAGCCGCGACGACGCCGATCGCACGTGGATCGTGGCGTTCGTCGTCGACGACGCGCCGGTGGCCTACTACGCGTGGGACCGGGCCGCGAAGAAGGCCACGCACCTCTTCACGAACCGGCCGGTCCTGGAGAAGTTCTCCCTGTCGAAGATGAAACCGGTCTCGTTCGCGGCGCGCGACGGGCTGAAACTCGAGGGGTACCTCACGACGCCTGCCGGCGCGCCGGCCGGGCGGCTGCCGCTCGTCCTCGACGTGCACGGCGGCCCGTGGGGCCGCGACACGTGGGGACTCAACAACGAGGCGCAGTGGCTCGCCAACCGGGGGTACGCGGTGCTGCAGCTCAACTTCCGCGGCTCGACCGGCTACGGCAA
>DATHFI010000438.1:0-3298 GCA_035490275.1 Planctomycetota bacterium | reverse complement strand
CCACGCCGAGACGGGGAAGGATCCGTTCGCCGATCAGGTTCTCCAGCGGCACGGGCTCCGGCCGATCTTTGACGGGTGGGGGCGGAGGCGGAGTCGAAACGAGGACGGGCACCGGGGGCGGAGCAACGCGGGAAGCGGGCCTCGACGGCTCCGGGGCAGGAGGCAGCGGCACGGGCTTCAGGGGAGGAGCCTCCACGGCCGGTTTGATTCCGCTGTCCAGTTCATCCAATCGGCGCTTGAGCTCCAGGACCCGGGCGCTGCGCCCGGCCTCGAAGCGTTCCAAGTCCTCCACGCGGCGGCGGAGGCCGGCGGTGCGGGAAAAGGCGGCGATGGCGAGCACCAGCGGGAGCAGGAAAACCAGGACGGCCAGGAACAGGAGGATGAGTACGGGAAGGTATTCCACGGATCAGTCCTTGAAGGAACGCGCTCCTTCGGCCTCCGGCCCGGGGGTCCCGGCATCGAGCGCCGACCGGACCTCGCCGTACATCTCCGCCATCTTCGGGGGCAGCGACTCCGGCCTGATCTGCGCGAAGATCCGGCGCGCCTCGGCGAGATGGCCCGACTTGATCAGCGCGGCGGTGTAATTCCAGAGCAGGCGCGGATCGGACGGCATCGCCTCGACCTGTTCCCGGCCGACGCGCACCGCCTCGTCGACCCGGCCCGCGCGCAGGAGCCGCACCATCCGGCCCACTCCATCCGCCCGGATCTGCTGAAATCGGCGTACCAGGAAAAGAAAGCCCAGGAGTGCGAACGCGACAAACGCGGCGACAAAGAATCGCACGGAACGCACCCCATCCTCGCCCGCCGCCGTCAGCGCCAGGAGAAACAGGACGATCCCGGCGATGAAAAGAAGGAGGGTCGGAACCCCTCGATGCCTCCACCACGTTCGCAATTCATTCACGGTTCACCCACCGCTTTCCGCGATCGTGGAATTCCTCCTTCCAGATCGGCGAGAGCTTCTTCACGCGCTCGATGAGATGGCGGCATCCCGCG
Organism: Planctomycetota bacterium; assembly: GCA_035490275.1. Taxonomy (GTDB): domain Bacteria; phylum Planctomycetota; class MHYJ01; order MHYJ01; family JACPRB01; genus DASRJF01. The sequence goes on along the minus strand of DATHFI010000438.1, from coordinate 2,305 downwards.
AAGGCCTCGGCCCGATGGGGCGCGGAGGCGGCGACGAGGACGCTCGCCTCCTCGAGCTTCATCATCCCCGTGCGATGGGCCATGTAGACGGCGCGCACGCCGAATCTCTTTCTCGCCTCGCGCGCGATGGTGCGAAACGTACGGAGGACCATCGCCTCGAACGCCGAGTACCGGATCTTCCGGACCCGCCGGCCTTCGTTGCGGTCGCGGACGGTCCCGAGAAAGAGGCAGATCCCGCCGCAGTCGGGCCGGGTCACGGCGCGCAGGGCGGCATCGAGCGAAAGCGCCCGGTGAGTGACGAGGACAGTCACGTTCGAAGGCATAGGACGGTTTTCGGCTTCCCGCTACCAGCCTCCTGCTTCCCGCCGGGAGCCGGCAGCGGGGAGCTGGAAGCGTCTTTCCTATCCACCCGCCACGGGAGGAATGAGCGAGACGACGTCGCCGCGGCGGAGGGGAGTTTTCGCGGCCGCGTACTCCTCGTTCACGGCGATCCGCACCGATTTCGGCACCGGGAGGCGCGCTTTCACGGCCTCGAGCGCCTCCCCGGCCGTCCCGGCCTCCACCGTAAGTTCAGGTCGGCCGGCTTCCTCCGCCAGGAACCCGAACAGGCGCACCGTCACCTTCATCGCGAGCCGATGGTAGCAGAGCGCCCCTCCATGTGGTAGGTTACCCACCCCTGTAGAGCCGATTTTCGATTCTCGATTCTGGATTCTCGGTTTCTGATTCTCGATTCTGGATTTACATCCAACATGCCATTCAAGTCTCTCGGACTTCATGACGACCTCGTCCGGGCGGTCAAGGAGCTCGGCTTCACCCGCCCCACTCCGATCCAGGAGCAGGCGATCCCGGTGATCCTGGAGGGCCGCGACGTGGTGGGCGGCGCCCAGACCGGCACGGGCAAGACGGCGGCCTTCCTCCTGCCGATCCTTCACCGCATGCTGACCAACCCCGGGCGCGGCGGGACCCGGGCGCTCGTCCTGACCCCCACCCGCGAGCTGGCGCTCCAGATCGAGGACGATTTCCGCGACCTGGCCCGATTCACGAGCCTCCGCGCCGACGCGGTCTACGGCGGCGTGGGCTTCGCCGACCAGACCCACGCGCTCACCTCCGGATTCGACGTGATCATCGCGACGCCGGGCCGGCTCCTCGACCACATGCAACGCGGCCACGCGAAGTTCGGCCACCTCGAGGTGCTCGTGCTCGACGAGGCGGACCGGATGCTCGACATGGGATTCCTCCCCGACATCCGGCGGATCCTGTCGAAGCTCCCCCGCCAGCGGCAGAACCTGCTCTTCTCCGCGACAGTCCCGCCCGAGATCGCCGCGCTCGCCGACCAGACCGTCAAGGACCCGGTCACGATCCAGATCGGCCACCGCGCCGCGTCGGCGGCGGGGATCCGCCACGCCGTCTATCCCGTGTCGCAGGACCGCAAGACCCCGCTCCTCCTGGAGATCCTGAAGCGGAACAAGACGGGGTCGGTGCTCGTCTTCGCCCGGACCCGTCGGCGCGCGGAGCGGCTCTCCTACACGCTCCAGCACGGCGGGATCAACGTCACGCGGATCCACAGCGACCGCAGCCAGTCCGAGCGCGTGAACGCCCTCGAGGGGTTCCGCTCCGGCAAGTACCGGGTGCTCGTGGCGACGGACATCGCGGCCCGCGGGCTGGACGTCGAGAAGATCACGCACGTCATCAACTACGACATCCCGCATACCCGCGAGGAGTACGTGCACCGGAGCGGCCGCACGGCCCGCGCCGAGGCCGAGGGGGACGCGTTCACGCTCGTCGCGCCCGAGGAGGAGGTGATCCTCCGCACGATCGAGAAGGACATGGGCCAGCCGCTGCCGCGCGTCGTGCTTCCCGACTTCGACTACGGGAAGATCGCGCCGATTCTCACGCGGCCGGAACCGCCCCGGAAGGTCTTCGGCACACGGACGTACGGGGGGCGCCGGCGGCGCTAAGGCCAGCTTCAAGCTTCAAGCCCGAGGGCAACGGCTAGTCGTCGTCAACATAGCCGTTCCGATGCTTCTTCAACGGCAGGAGGTAGGTGTGCCTCCGAAGCGACTTGAATTCAATTTCACTGATCTTCCCACCCAGTTGGTGAATGGCAAATACGAACGGAGCACACAGAATAGGCCCAATGGCTCTGCTCTCGCGATTGGTCAAATCGCGAACCATCGTTCTTAGATCTGGCGCCAACTCCTTCATATTCAGGTGCATGGCCTTTCTCAAAGCCGCGCGGTCGGAACTGTAGAGCCAGCCCATGCCGTCGTAAGACTTGGGTGCTTTCATCATGCCCAAGAGACGC
>DATHFI010000437.1:0-12296 GCA_035490275.1 Planctomycetota bacterium | reverse complement strand
CGGCGCGAGCCCGCCGAGGAGGATCGCTGTGACTCCGAGCGTCCGCACCGCGACTCCCACGGCGCGCGTCGCCCCGATCACGGGCGCCGCGAGCGCGCCGAAGAGCGCCATGCAGATCGTCAGCGTCGCCAAGAGGAAGAGCGGCATCTTGATCGCGGCGTAGAGGATCTGCGCGCCCCCGACGTAGCTTCCGATGGAGGCCCCGAACGCGGCGCTTCCGAGGATCAGCGGAACGAGGACCGTCCGCAGGGGAATGTCCGCGGCGTCGGCGCGCAGGACGGCCGTCGCGTTCACCGGCGCAACCTCCCGACCATCCGCTCCAGGACACCGAGATACGCCTTGAACGCCCGCCTCCCGGCTGAAGTCAGCCGCACTTCCATGCGCGGACGAAGGCCCGCCGCTCTCCGGATCGCGACGTACCCTGCCGTCTCGAGCGTGCGGAGCTGGACGCTGAGGTTTCCGTCGGTCAGGCCGGTGATCCCCCGCAGCTCGGCGAACGAGAGTTCGTCGGCGGAAGCGAGCGCGGCGACGATCGCCAGGCGCGCGCGCTCGTGGATGACGCGATCAAGCTCTTCAGACGTTCCGGTCTTCAGCCGCATGGTCGCGCCCCGCGAAAATGAGGATTCCCAGGAGGAAGTGAAAGCCGCCGAAGGTGACCGCCATGAGAAGATTGCCGCCCGGCACGACCCCGAGGAGCGCGAGTGTCCCCGCCGCGAGGAAGAGGAGCCCCGTCGCATTCGCCTTCCAGCCCGCGTAGAGGCCGAGTCCGAGGAGCGAGACGCCGTACGCCAGGCACCAGAAGGCGGGTAGCAGGTCGACGCGGCCCGACCGCCGGGCGAACTCGGTGAGCACGGCACCGATGTAGAGTCCCGGGAGGACCGCGACGACGACGCGCCGGGTCAGCCCCGACCACGCCGGCCTCCGCTCGCGGGCCGCCGCGAGGGCCGAGAGGACGACGAATTGCGCGGCGCCCGCGAGGCAGACGGCTCCCCAGACGATGCCCAAAACCTGGTTCCGCGCATGGGGGCCGTAGGCGGCGGGAAAGTCGGCGCCGAGGGAGGCCGCGATCGCGGCCCCGGCGACGGCCAGCCCGCCGCCGACGAAGCACGCGTACCCCGGGAGGCCCGTGAAGCGCGTCGTGCGCTCCATCGTCGAACGAATCAACGCGAGCTGGTCTTCCGCCTGCTCGGGATGCATGACGCCTCCCCTCTCAACTCACTTTATACGATAAAGTACTTTATCCCATAAAGGGTATGGCGTCAAGCCGGTATCGAGGATGCGGGCGACGGCGCGGGGTTCAGGGGGCGAGCCGGTCCATCATGTGGGGAAAGCCACGGACGACGCGACCCCCTGGTAGAACTCGAATCACGAGCGTTTCCCGGCTTCCCACATAGAACCCTGTGAGATTCTCCATGACCCGGCGGCCGTCACATACGGCCGTGAACGCCGTGGGGTAGCAGCCGTCATGAAGGGTAAGCCGGCGGGATTCCCCGGGACGAAGGGTGGACCATTGCCTCCCGCCGTTTCCCCGGGGCCCGTCACCCCAGTGGTGCCATTGAATATCGATGTCCCACAACTCGTGCCCGCTCGCGTTTTCGATGCGGATGGCGGGATCCACGAGGGCGTGATAACCGAGATTGGTTCCCCAGGCGAGGCCTCCGAACCCCAGGAGGGCCGCCAGGATCAACGGAGTCCGTCGCGATCGGGCCAGGCGCGCGGCCAAGGACATGACGTAACTATAGCGCGAATGGAGGAGTGCGGGTTGGGAGCAATGCTAGCGCCCGCCCGCCACGCTCACGTTGTCGAAGAAGACCTCGCGGGGAGGATAGTTGCTGCGGGTGGACATCTGGAGGTAGAGATGGGCGCGGTCGAAGGAGAGGGCGTTCGGGCCCGACGCGTAGACCTCGCCTCCGTTCTCGAGGACCTTGAAGGACCCCCCCTTCTCGAACACCAGGGTGAGGCGCTGGACGCCGATCGGTCGCCCCTCGCGGTTGGTGTCGGGCCAGCCCTCGGTGTACAGGTACCGCTCGTTGCCCGACTCGCGCACCGCGACGACCATCCGCGCCTTCTTGCCCGGCGGAACGCCGATGAACTCGACCCGCAAGGAGGCGGGCGTCGCGAGGGGATTCCCCGACGTGGCGGCCGGGGCGAGCACGATCCCCGCCGAAAGGCCGCTGCCGTTGGATTGGGAGTTCCAGTCGAGGTCGGCGGAGATGCGCGTCCCCTCCCCCAGCCGGATCTCGCCCAGGCGGCGGACGCCCAGGAATTTCACCGTGTCGGGCCGAGTCCCGCGCGTGGCGGCGTGGATGCGCCATCGCGATCCCCGGGAGTCGACGGCGCGCTCCTCGAAGTCGCCCTCGGACGTGACCTCCCAATCCCACGAACCGGCGCGTGCCGATGCGCGGGAGGAGTCACCGGGGTTCGAGCGGGACCGGGAAGCGGCCAGGGCGACCAGGGCCACGAAGGCCGCCGCGGCCGGGAGGACGATCAGGAGCGCCCGACGCCGGGCCGGCGCCGGGCGCGATCCCTCTGTCATTTCTTCTTCGCCTTCGACTGGGAGGACGCGTCCCCGGAATTGTTGCCCTGGCTATGGGGGACCGTCACGGTCACCGTGGCCGACGAGCTGTTGCCCGAGGCGTCCGTGCAGCGGACCGTGATCGTGTAGATCCGCGAGTCGCCGCCCGTGCGCTCGGCCCGGAGGTTCAGGGTCATCGCTCCCGTGATCTGCCAATCGCCGCCGGAGCTCACGGCCTGGTTGCTCGAGACGGAGATGATCTGGCACACCGGCGCGGCGTCGGCGGCGTCGCCCGCGGAAGCGGAGACGCTCACCTGCCGCATGTCGTGGTTGGGCGACCAGAGCGTGTTGGGGTTCGCGCAGAGGTTCACGATCGCGGGAGGCGTCGAGTCGACGACCATGATCGTGACCGTGTCGCTGGCGCTGCCCCCGTCGGGGTCGCTCACCGTCAGGCTGACGTGGTTCTCGCCGAGGGGCAGGCTGACGCTGGGGGTGGCCCCGGAGGCGCTGCCGAAGGAGCCGGTCCAGGCGTAAGTCAGGGAGGCGCCTTCGGGATCCGACGAACCGGTCCCGTTGAGCGTCACGGACGCTCCGCCCGGGCCGGTGGCCTCGACCGTCTGGTCGGGCCCCGCGTTGGCAATGGGATCCTGGTTGGAGGGCGGCGGCGGGGGGAGAACTCCCGGCGAAAATTCCTCGCCGGTGGTGAAGGCCCCGGACGCGGAGCCGCCGTAGACATAGCCCTTGTCGCCGACCGCGGCGGCGCCATGGAGGTAGCGCGCGTTCGCCATGTCGGCGCGCCGGGCCCACGCGTCGGCCGCCGGGTTGTACTCCCACGTCACGCTCTCGGAGGTGTCGAAGAACCCGCCGGTGACGTACACGCGGTTCAGAAGGCCGAACGAGGCCGCGCCATACCGGGGCTGTTCAATGCCGCCCGCGTCCTGCATGGAAGCCCGCGGGGTCCAGGAATCGTCGCCCGGGGCGTACTCGTAGTTCGCGGCGACGGGGCCGGCGGCGTCGAAACCGCTGACGGCGTAGATCCTGTTCGTGGCCGGCACGGCGGTCAGGGTGTGGTAGATGAGCGCGGCCGGCATGGCCGTGCGGGCCGTGACGCTGTCGTTCGTCGGGTTGAACTCGTCGTTGTCGGCGCTGAAGTCGCTCGAATAGCCGCCCATGACGTAGATGCGGTCGCCGAGGGTGGCGGCCGCCAGGATGGAGCGGGCGGAGGTCAGGTGCGCGCCGAGCACCGACCAGGTGTTCCCGGCGATGTCGTAGGCCTGGATCGCGTCGGTGGCGCCGACGGTGAAGTCGGATCCGCCGAAGCTGAAGAGACGCCCGCCGTGGCAGGCGACCGCGTTGCTGTAGACGGCGAAGGAGAGGTCCGCCAGCGTCATCCACGAGTCGTTGGCGGGGTCGTAGCGGCGGAGGCGCCGGTAGACGTCGGGGAAGCTCTCGGAGACGCCCTCCTGGTACCCGCCCGCGACGTAGAGGTAGGTCCCGTCGGAGGCGGCGCCGCCGAGGAAGAAGTTGTCGCCGCCGGCCTTGGCGCTCCAGGAGCCCGTCGGGGCGTCCTGGGCCGCAGCGGTTCCGGCCGCCGCGAACAGGAGGGCGGCGACCCACGACAGGATCGCCGGGGGCGCCCGGCGGGCGATCGTTCGGTGCATCATATCGTCGCTCCTCTCAGCTGGAGTCCTGTGGATTCGGCCTCTTCCCAGGCGCGGGAATGCATTTATTATACATCACGCACCATGGATAATGCAAACTGGAATGAAAAAATAGCCGGGGCGGGGTTCAATGGAAAAAGGACGCGGGGTCGGCCTCAGTACGCGAGGTGCGCGAAGGCCTTGTTGGCCTCCGCCATCTTGTGGACGTCGTCACGCTTCTTGATCGCCTCGCCTTCGCCCCGGTAGCAGGCCGCGATCTCGTCGGCCAGCTTCACCCGCGCGGGCCGGCCCTTCTTGTGGCGCACCGCGGCGAGGATCCAGCGGAAGGAGAGGCTGATCTGGCGCTTCTGCGGCACCGGCACGGGGACCTGGTAGGTCGCCCCGCCGACGCGCCGCGACCGCACCTCGACCTGCGGCTTGGCGTTGTTCACGGCGGTCGTGAAGATCTCGACGGGGTCCTTGTCCTTGATCTTCTTCAGGACCTCGTCCATCGCCGCGTAGAAGATCCGCTCCGCCGTGGCCTTCTTCCCGCCGTGCATGAGGCAGTTGATGAACTTCGCGGCCAGCTTGCTCTTGAAGCGGGGGTCGGGCTTCAGGAAGTGGTCGGGCGTTCGGAGGGCGGAGGTCATGGGGCGGCCTTACTTGGCCCTCTTCGTGCCGTACTTCGACCGGCTCTGCTTGCGCCCCTCGACGCCCGCGCAGTCGAGCTTCCCCCGGATGATGTGGTACCGGACGCCCGGCAGGTCGCGCACGCGGCCGCCCCGCACGAGCACGATCGAGTGCTCCTGGAGGTTGTGACCCTCCCCCGGGATGTAGGCGGTCGTCTCGCGGCCGTTCGAGAGCCGCACCCGGGCGATCTTCCGCAGGGCGGAATTCGGCTTCTTCGGCGTCATCGTCTTGACGATGAGGCAGACGCCCCGCTTCTGCGGATTGTTCTCCAGGACCGGCGACTTGGACTTGTATTTCGTCCGCCGCCGTCCCTGGCGCACCAGCTGGTTGATCGTGGGCATTCGGTTTCTCGAGGGGCGGAATTATAGGGGCCGTCCCGTCCCCCTGTCAACGTCGATGCGGCCGGTTACGACGCCGCCGGCACGACTTCTTCCGTCGCGGGCGGCGTCTCGGGCTCCTCGCGCTGGATCTTCATGTTCAGGTACTTCTTGAAGCCCGTGCCCGCGGGCACCATGTGGCCCACGATCACGTTCTCCTTCAGGCCGACGAGGTCGTCCTTCTTCCCCTGCAGGGCCGCCTCCGTGAGCACCTTCGTGGTCTCCTGGAAGCTCGCCGCCGCGATGAAGCTGTCGGACTGGATCGCCGCCTTCGTCACGCCGAGGAGGAGCGGCTTGAACGTCGCGGGCTTCTTCGAGCCCTTCTTCAGCTTCGCGTTCTCCTCCCGCAGCCTGAACTTGTCGACGACCGCCCCCGGCAGGTACTGGCTGTCGCCGCCGGCCTGCACGCGGATCTTGCGCATCATCTGCGCGATGATCAGCTCGACGTGCTTGTCGTTGATCTGCACGTTCTGCGCCCGGTAGACGGACTGGACCTCGCGGAGGATGTACTGCTGGGCCTCTTCCTCGCCGCGGATCCGGAGGATGTCGTGGGGCACCATCGGGCCCTCGATGAGGGGGTCGCCCGCGCGCACCCGGTCCCCGGTGTGGACCCGCAGGCCGCGCCCGTGGGGCACGGTGTGCTTGATCTCCATCCCGGTCTCGTCGTTCCGGACGATCACCTCGCGGCGGCCGCGCTTCTTCTCGCCCAGCTCGACGATGCCGTCGATCGCCGCGATCACGGCGGGCTCCTTCGGCTTGCGGGCCTCGAAGAGCTCCGTCACGCGGGGCAGGCCGCCCGTGATGTCCTGGGTGCCGCCCAGCTCGCGCGGCGTCTTGGCGAGGATGTGGCCCGCCTTGACCCGCTCGCCCTCGGCCACCTCGATGTGCGCCTTCTCGGGCACCGGGTGGACCTCCTGGATGACGCCCTTCTCGTCCTCGAGGACGAGCTGCGGGTGGAACTCGCCCTTGTGCTCGATGATGACGCGCCGGAGGATGCCCGACCGCGGGTCCTTCTCCTCCTGCATCGTCTCGCCGCGCCGGATGTCCTCGTACCGGACCTTGCCGTCCTTGCCCGCGATGATGGGCACGTTGTGCGGGTCCCACTGGGCCAGCATGTCCTTGGGCTTGACCTTGCTCCCCTCGCGGACTTTCAGCGCCGACCCCGCGGGCAGGATGTACTTCTCCAGCTCGCGGTTCTTCTCGTCGACGATGAGGAGCTCGCCGTTCCGGTTGACGACGATGACCGTCCCCTCCCGGGTCTCCGCCACCTTCACGTTGACGAGGCGCACCTCGCCCTTGACCTTGGAGAAGATCTTGGACTCCTCCGCCGTCTTGATGGCGACGCCGCCGATGTGGAACGTCCGCATTGTCAGCTGCGTCCCGGGCTCGCCGATCGACTGGGCCGCGATGATGCCGACGGCCAGCCCCTCCTCCACGACCTTGCTCTGGGAAAGGTCCATGCCGTAGCACCGCGCGCAGATGCCGAGGGACGACTCGCAAGTCAGCGGGGAGCGGACCCGGACGCGCGAGAACTGGAGCTGCTCGATCTTCTTCGCGATCTCGTCCGTGATCAGGTCGCCCTCGTCGACGATGACCTCGTCGGTGACGATGTTGCTGATCTTGTCGCGCGCCGTGCGGCCGTAGATCGCCTGCGCCAGGCTGACCTCGACCTTCTCGCCCTTGTACACGACGCCCTTGGTGATGCCGTTGAGCGTCCCGCAGTCGTTCGAGGTGACGACGACGTTCTGGCAGACGTCGACGAGCTTGCGCGTGAGATAGCCCGCGTCGGCCGTCTTCAGCGCCGTGTCCGCGAGGCCCTTGCGGGCGCCGTGGGTCGACGAGAAGTACTCGAGGACCGAGAGGCCCTCCCGGAAGTTCGAGAGGATGGGCGTCTCGATGATCTTGCCCGAGGGCTTGGCCATCAGGCCGCGCATGCCGGCCAGCTGCCGGACCTGGTCCTGGCTGCCGCGGGCCTGCGATTCGATCATGATGCGCATCGGGTTGAGGTACGGCTTGCCGTCGCGCGTGTCGGTCCGCATGCCGGCCATCATCGCCTCCGTGACCCGCTCGCGGCAGTGGGTCCACGCGTCGATGATGTAGTTGTAGCGTTCGCCCGGGGTCAGGGCGCCGCGCTGGTAGTTGCGCTCGATCTTCTCGACCTCGACCTGCGTCTCCTTGACGATCTTCTCCTTCTCGGGCGGGATCCGCATGTCGTCCTTGGAGAACGAGAGGCCCGCGATGGTCGCGGTGCGGAACCCGAGCTCCTTCAAGTTGTCCAGGAGGGCGAGGGTCAGGTCCTTGCCGCAGGCCCGGTGGCACCGGTTGATGACGTCCTGCACCCCCTTCTTGTCGAGGGCGTAGTTGAAGTACGGCATCCCGGTCGGGAGGATCTCGTCGAAGAGGAGGCGCCCGACGGTCGTCCGGACCCGGGTGTCCTTCAGCCGCTTCAGTTCGATTTTGTTCAGGAGGAATTCCCGCTCGCCGGAAAACCGCACGTTCACGAGCGAGTGGATGTGGACCTTCCGCATCTCGTAGGCCTGGATCGCCTCCTGGGGGCTGCTGAAGCTCTTGTTCTCCCCCGCCTGGCCGTCGCGGTCGAGGGTCAGGTAGTAGAGGCCGAGGACCATGTCCTGGGTCGGCGAGATGATCGGGTTGCCGTGCGAGGGCGAGAAGATGTTCTGCGTCGAGAGCATCAGGGTCTTCGTCTCGATCTGCGCCTCGTACGAGAGGGGCAGGTGGACGGCCATCTGGTCGCCGTCGAAGTCGGCGTTGAAGCCCGTGCAGACGAGCGGGTGGAGCTCGATCGCGTTCCCCTCGACGAGCTGGGGCTCGAACGCCTGGATGCCCATGCGGTGCAGCGTCGGGGCGCGGTTGAGCATCACGGGGTGGTCCTTGATGACCTCCTCGAGGATGTCCCACACGCCCTCGTCGCGCCGCTCCAGCATCTTCTTGGCGCTCTTGATCGTGTCCGCCTTCCCGAGCTCCTTGAGCCGCCGGATGATGAAGGGCTGGTAGAGCTCCAGCGCGATCTTCTTGGGCAGGCCGCACTGGTGGAGCTTGAGCTTCGGCCCGACGACGATGACGGAGCGGGCCGAATAGTCGACGCGCTTGCCGAGGAGGTTCTCGCGGAACCGCCCCTGCTTGCCCTTGATGATGTCGCTGAGCGACTTGAGGGGCCGGTTGTTCGAGCCGAGGACCGGCCGGCGGCAGCGCGTGTTGTCGAAGAGCGCGTCCACCGACTGCTGCAGCATCCGCTTCTCGTTCCGGATGATGACGTCCGGCGCGTTCAGCTCGAGCAGCTTCTTGAGCCGGTTGTTCCGGTTGATGAGCCGGCGGTAGAGGTCGTTCAGGTCGCTCGTGGCGAAGTTGCCGCTGTCGAGGAGGACGAGCGGCCGCAGGTCGGGCGGGATGACGGGGATGACCGTGAAGATCATCCACTCCGCCTTGTTGCCGCTCTCGATGAGCATCTCGATCGTGCGGAGCCGCTTGACGAGGTCCTTGATCTTCTGGGCGGAGGTCGTCTTCCGGAGCTCGATCCTCAGCTCCTCGCTCGCCGTCTTGAGGTCGACCTTCTGGAGGAGCGTGCGGACGGCCGCGGCGCCCATGTCGGCGTCGAACTCGTCGCGGTACCGCTCCTTGGCCTCGCGGTACTGCTCCTCCGTGAGGAGCTGCTTCTCCTTGAGCGGGCACTTCTTCGACTTCACGGCCGTGACGATGTAGTCCTGGTAGTAGACGACGCGCTCGAGCTGGCTCGTCTTCATCGAGAGGACGGAGCCGATGCGCGACGGGATCGTCTTGAAGAACCAGATGTGGGCGACGGGGGCGGCGAGGTTGATGTGCCCCATCCGCTTGCGGCGGACGCGGGACTGCGTGATCTCGACGCCGCACCGGTCGCAGACGATGCCCTTGTACTTGATCCCCTTGTACTTCCCGCAGAAGCACTCCCAGTCCTTCTCCGGCCCGAAGATGCGCTCGCAGAACAGGCCGTCCTTCTCGGGGCGGTAGGTGCGGTAGTTGATCGTCTCGGGCTTCTTCACCTCGCCGTAGGACCAGGAGCGGATCTCCTCGGGCGAGGCCAGCCGGATGCTGACCGAGGAATACTCGTTGATGCGGTCGTAAAGCAGGTCCATTTAACGCGCTCCCTGTTTGAAGGGGACGATTGCGGATTTTGGATTGTGGATTCTGGGTCGGTGCACTACAGCTCCCTGCCCTTCTCCAGCTTCAGGCTCAGGCCGAGGCCCTTGATTTCGTTCGTCAGAACCTCGAAGGAGACGGGCGTGCCCGGCTCCAGGATGTTCTCGCCGCGGACCATGGACTCGTAGATCTTGGTGCGCCCGTCCACGTCGTCCGACTTCACGGTGAGCAGTTCCTGGAGCACGTTCGCCGCGCCGTAGGCCTCGAGGGCCCAGACTTCCATTTCGCCGAACCGCTGGCCGCCCGCGCGCGCCTTGCCGCCGAGGGGCTGCTGCGTGATCAGCGAGTACGGGCCCGTCGCCCGGGCGTGGATCTTGTCGTCCACCAGGTGGTGGAGCTTCATGATGTAGATCACCCCGACCGTCACCTTCTCGTCGAAGGTCTGGCCCGTGCGGCCGTCGAAGAGCTGGACCTTGCCGTCCCTCGGGAGCCCCGCCTTCTCGAGGAGCTCCTCGATCTGCGACTCCTTGGGGCCGTCGAAGGGCGGGCAGATGGCCCGCAGGCCGAGGCGCTTGCACGCCCAGCCGAGGTGGGTCTCCAGGATCTGGCCCACGTTCATGCGGCTCGGGACGCCGAGCGGATTGAGCACGATGTCGACGGGCGTCCCGTCCTCGAGGAACGGCATGTCCTCCTCGGGGAGGATGCGGGCGATGACGCCCTTGTTGCCGTGGCGGCCGGCCATCTTGTCGCCCACGGAGAGGTTGCGCCGCGTGGCGACGTACACCTTGACCATCTCGAGCACGCCGGTGGGCAGCTCCTCGCCGCGCGTCAGCTGGTTGATCCGCTTGTCCTTCTCGTTCTCGAGCTGCTCGACCTGGCTGAAGAGGGCGCGGAGGACCTCGGTCGACTCCTCCTGCTGCTTCTTGCCCTTGATGTCCAGGTGGGCCAGGTCGTACTTCTCCTTCAGGGCCCGCAGGTCCTTCACCGAGCCGCGCGGCCCGTACTCGAACCCCTTCACCGGCGGCTTGCCGAGGATTTCCTTGAGCTCCTCGTTCGCGCGCTCGATGAGGTCGTTCATCTGCTTGTACAGGGTCCGCTCGATCTCCTTGGTCTCCTCGCGGATCTTCTTCTTCTCCGTCGGGGAGAGGTTGGTCTTGCGGGAGAACTTGCGGGTGTCGATGACGGTCCCCTCGACGCCGCTCGGGACCTCGAGGGACTCGTTCTTCACGTCCTCGCCGGCCCGTCCGAAGATGGCGTGAAGCAGCTTCTCCTCGGGGGTGAGCTCGCTCTTCGACTTCGGCGCGACCTTGCCGACGAGGATTTCGCCCGGCTTGACGCGGGTCCCGGGCCGGATCACGCCGTCCTCGCCGAGGTTCTTGAGCATCTTCTCGGAGACGTTCGGGATGTCCCGGGTGAACTCCTCCTTGCCGAGCTTCGTCTCGCGGATCTCGACCTCGAACTCCTCGATGTGGATCGAGGTGTAGTAGTCCTCGCGGACGAGGCGCTCGCTCATGATGATCGCGTCTTCGAAGTTGTAGCCGTCCCAGGGCATGAAGGCGACGAGGATGTTGCGCCCGAGGGCGAGCTCGCCGTTCTTCATCGACGGGCCGTCGGCGATGACGTGCCCCTTCTGGATCCGGTCGCCCTCGCGGACGACGGGCCTCTGGTTGAGGCAGGTGCGCTCGTTCAGGCCGTAGTACTTCCGGAGGCGGTAGATCTTGTCGCCCACGACGATCTCCGTCGCGGTGGCGCGCTTGACGACGCCCCCCTCCTCCGCCCGCACGAGCATGTCGGAGTTCTCGGCGACCCACCGCTCCATCCCCGTGGCCACGATGGGCGGCTCGGTGCGGATGAGCGGCACGGCCTGCCGCTGCATGTTCGATCCCATGAGGGCGCGATTCGCGTCGTCGTGCTCGAGGAACGGGATGAGGGCCGCGGAGACCCCGACGATCTGCGACGGGGAAACGTCGAGGTACTGGATCTTGTCGGTCTCGACGTACTGGAACTCGCCGTTGACGCGCGCGATGACGCGGGTGTCCGGGAGCTTGCCCCCCTTCTCGAGCTCGATGTCGGCCGGGCCCATCACCTTGTCGACCTCCTCGTCGGCGCGCAGGAAGACGACGCGTTCGGTCATCCTCCCGTTCTTCACCTCGAAATAGGGCGCGGTGAGGAAGCCGTAGTCGTCGACGCTCGCGAAGATGGCGAGCGACGAGATGAGGCCGATGTTCGTGCCTTCGGGCGTCTCGATCGGGCAGACGCGGCCGTAGTGGCTGATGTGGACGTCGCGGACCTCGAAGCCCGCGCGCTTCCGGTTCAGGCCGCCCGGGCCGAGGGCCGAGAGCCGGCGCTCGTGGGTCAGCTGGGAGAGCGGGTTCGTCTGGTCGATGACCTGGGAGAGCTCGCTGCGGCCGAAGAAGTACTCGATCGCGCTCGAGACGGTCTTCGAGTTGATCAGGTTCTTGGGCGACAGCGTCTCCTGCGCCTGCATGTTGAGCCGCTCGACGATGGAGCGCTTCAGGCGGAGGAAGCCCTTGCGGATCTCCTCGCCCGCGAGCTCGTCGATGGTCCGCACCCGGCGGTTGCCGAGATGGTCGATGTCGTCGGGGACGCCCTCGCCCTTCCGCATCTTCATGATGTACTTGATCGAGTTGACGACGTCCTCCTTCTGGACGGTCATCTCCGACTCGGGGATGTTCATCCCGAACTTGCGGTTGAGACGGAAGCGGCCGACGCGGCCCAGGCGGTACCGCTGGGCGTCGAAGAACCGCTCGTAGAAGAGCTGCCGGGCCTTGTCCGTCGTCTGCGGGGTCCCGGGGCGCAGGCGCGAGTAGATGCGGAGCAGCGCCTCCTCGTGCGAGTGGGTCTCGTCCTCCTCGATCGTGTTGAGGATGAGCGAGTCGTCGAGGTGGGCGATGATGTCGAGGGATTTCACGCCGGCGT
>DATHFI010000436.1:0-11190 GCA_035490275.1 Planctomycetota bacterium | reverse complement strand
GACTTCTCACCCGTCGCCTGCTTCCCGGGCCACTGGACCTAGTCGAAGATCCCCGGCGGCTTCTCCTTCGGCCCCCAGTAATCCCACTGGCCGTTGTCCGTCTGCGCGTTCACGAGCCACCACGCGCACTGGGCGATCGAGACTTGAAACTGGGCGGGGTCGATCTGCGCGAGCGCCATCGCGCGCAGCGAGACCGAGTAGGTGGGCTGATAACCCGAGTTCAGGTCCGCCTTGAGGACGCGCGCGAGGAGCTTTTTCGCCCGGGGGTCTCCCATCTTGCCCACGTGGGCGATCGCGTACAGGAGCAGCTCGTCGCACCGGAGCATGTCGTGGCCGGGGTCGATGTCGACCGCGGCCAGCATGTACTCCGTCCCCTTGTCGATCGCCTTGTTGACTTTCTCCGGCTCGGGCGGCGTGTTCGGATCCTGGGCCTGCGCCAGGAGGAGGATCAGGAGGGCCGTCGTCATGGCCGGATTCTATCATGGGGGGCCATGTGTGTTCTCGTTCTCTACATCGGCTTCGACCCCTCGACGCCGCTTCTCGTCGGAGCGAATCGCGACGAGGCGCTCGACCGGCCATCCGCCGCCCCGGCCGAGGTGGAACCCGGGATCGTCGCGGGACGCGACCTCACCGCCGGCGGCACCTGGTTCGGCGCGAACAAGTCGGGACTCCTCGTCGCGATCACCAATCGGCGCCGCCCTTCCAGGTCGCCGGAGGCCCGCTCGCGCGGACTCCTCGCCCTCGAGGCGCTCCGGTGCGGCTCCCTCGACGAGGTCGAGGCGCTCGCGGCGCGACGGATCGCGGAGGGGCCAGTCGCAGGATTCAACCTCGTCGCCGTGGCGGATTCCGCCGGAGTCTGCATCCATTGGGACGGCGTGTTGCGTCCCGCTCGCTTCGGTCCGGGTCGCCACATCGTCACGACCGATCGGGACCTCGACGATCCGCACATGGACGAGCGTCGGCCCTTCGACCGGGTCGGGAATCGACTTCCGTCCGTGGAGGAATTGATGGAACTGCTCCGCTCGCACGAGGGAGACCGGCCCGTCTGCAAGCACCGCGAGCGGTTCGGGACCGTTTCGTCCGCGATCTATGTCCGCGGCCCGAGGGAGAAGCGGCTCCTCTATGCGGATGGACCGCCGTGCCGAACCCCGTTCGCCGATCTATCAGGCGTGCTTCCGTAGCAGCCCTTCGAGCCGGTCGGGGTCGATGTTCCCGCCGGTAAGGATGACCACGACCCGCTCTTTCCGGGGAATCCGCCCCTCGACCACGGCCGCCACCGCCGCGGCCGCCGAGCCCTCGATCGTCATTCCCTCGCGCCGTTTCATGTCGGCCACCGCGCGCCCGATCGCCTCCTCGGAGACCAGGACGATCTCATCGATGAACTTCCGGCCCAGCTCATACGTCGTTTCGGAAACGCCTCCCTCGATTCCCTCGGCGATGGTGGCCTTCGAATCGACGCTCAGGTGCGCCCGCCCGTCGCGGCGCGAGAGCCACATCCCGGGGGAGGCCTCCGAATTGACCCCGATCACCGCCGCTCCCGGCGCGAGCCGCCTCGCCACGACCCCGGCGCCGATCGCGAGCCCGCCTCCGCCGCAAGGCAGGACCACCGCGTCGACCGGCCCCGGCGCGTCCTCGAAGATCTCGAACGCCGTCGTGCCCCCGTTGCCCGCGATCACGTCCGGATCGTCGTACGCGGAGACCCACAGGGCGCCTTCGAGTCGCGTCCGGGCGTACTCCTGGGTCGGGTCGTACGTGTCGAAGGGCGCCTTGATGAGCCGCGCGCCCAGGGCGACGATCTTCTCCTCCTTCACGCGGGGCAGGGTCCGCGGGACGAAGATCGTGCACGCCGCCCCGGCCTCGCGCGCCGCCCACGCCAGGCCGAGTCCGTGGTTGCCCGCGCTCGCCGCCGCCACGCGGTCCGGTCTCGCCGACGCGACCTTCGCCACCGCCCCCCGGACCTTGAACGACCCCGTCACCTGCTCGTGCTCGCACTTGAGGAGCACCTCGCCGCCGGTGAGCGAGGAGAGCCACGCGCTCCGGACGAGCCTCGTCCGCTTCACGCGAGGCCGCACCGCGGCCTCCGCGCGCCGGACGGTGTCGATGTCAACCTGATAGGTCATTCGGTTTCCTGTAACGGATCGTTCCGGCGGCGGTCATAATAATCCGAATGTGTCCCGCGTGTCGCGAGCCGCTCGTCACCTTCGAGCTGGACGGCGTCGAGACGGACCATTGCGTCGCCTGCGGGGGGACGTGGCTGGACGCCGGGGAGCTGGAGGAGATCGCCGAGCGGTCGGGAGGCGGGGCGGCGAAGCTGCGGGAGGCCCTGAAGTCGTCGGGCGGATCGAAGCACGGGAAGCGCCGCTGCGTCCGTTGCCGCGCGAAGCTGAGGGGCGTGACCCTCGGGGGCGTCGACCTCGACCGATGCCCCTACGGGCACGGGATCTGGTTCGACAAGGGCGAGGTCGCGGCCGTCGTGAAGTCGTTCAGCGGCGACGCCGGCGGCGCCGTGGCCGGATATCTCGGAGAACTGTTCAAGGCGAAACTCAAAGGAGAATGAGATGGGTCCTCTCGTCATTGCCATCCTGGTGCTCGGCGCACTCTTCGTCCTCGTCGCCCTGGCCCTCGTCGGGATCTACAACGCGCTCGTGGGGCTGCGCAACCAGACGAAGAACGCGTGGGCCCAGATCGACGTGCAGCTGAAGCGTCGCCACGATCTCGTGCCGAACCTCGTCGAGACGGTGCGGGGCTACGCGACGCACGAGCAGAAGACGCTGGAAAACGTCATCGCCGCGCGGAACCAGGCGGCGGGGGCGACGAACGTCGACGACCGGATCAAGGCGGAGCAGGGACTGAGCGGCGCGCTCGGGCGGCTCATGGTCGTCGTGGAGCAGTACCCGGACCTGAAGGCGAACCGGAACTTCCTGGCCCTCCAGGAGGAGCTCAGCTCGACGGAGAACAAGATCGGCTTCGCGCGGCAGTTCTACAACGACAGCGTGATGCAGTACAACACGAAGATCGAGACTTTCCCGTCCAACATGGTCGGCGGCATGTTCCAGTTCAAGGCGGCGACCTTCTTCGAGGTCGCGGACGCCGCGGAGCGCGAAGCGCCTAAGGTCAAGTTCTAGGGCGGCGAGCCGCGGTCCTCTCGGGCGGAAAGCGGAGAGCGGACGGCGGAAAGCGATCCGACCATGTGGGAAGCGATCCACGGAAACATCCGCCGGTCGTGGCTGCTCATCTCGCTGATGGGAGCCCTGCTGGTCGCGTTCGGATTCTGCGTCGGTCTCCTCGGCGGCCCCGAGGGCGGCACGTGGGGTATCTTCGCCGCCCTCGCCCTCTGGCTCATCCTCTGGGCCGTCGCGGCGACGGGGGGCGACTCGCTCCTCCTTCTTTCCGCCGGCGGGCGCAAGCTCGAGCACGAGGACGCGCCGCAGGTCTGGAACGTGGTCGACGAGATGCGGATCGCCTCGGGCCTCCCCTTCATGCCCGATGTCTACCTCGTCGACGACCCCATGCCGAACGCCTTCGCCGTCGGCCGCGGCAAGAAACGAGGCTCGGTGGCGGTGACCTCGGGGCTCCTGAAGCGGCTCAATCGCGACGAACTCCAGGGCGTGGTGGGCCACGAGATCGGCCACATCCACAACCGCGACACCTTCTTCATGACGCTCGCGGGCGTCATGCTCGGCGCTATCGTGATGATCTCCGAGGTGGTCCTGAGGACGATGGGGTGGGGCGGGCGGAGCCGGCGCACCGTCGGCGGGGGCAACGCCGCGCTCTTCCTCGTCTCCCTCCTCGCGGTGATCCTGGCGCCGCTCTTCGCGCAGCTGCTGTACTTTGCCTGCTCGCGGCGACGCGAATACCTCGCGGACGCCTGCGGCGCCCGCTTCACGCGCTACCCGGAGGGGCTCGCCTCGGCGCTCGAGAAGATCTCCGGCAACCTCGGACGGGGGATGGCGGACGACGAGGCGGCCAACAAGGTCCTCGCGCCGATGTACATCGTGAACCCGATGCAGGGCCTCGTGGCGGGGCTGCTCTTCTCGACCCATCCGCCGACGGAGAGCCGCGTGAAAATCCTGCGGAGCATGGCCGGGGCCGGGTACTCGGCGTACGAAGAGGCGTTCCGCCGCACCCAAGGGGAAAGCAGCCGGTGCATCGGCGCGCGGACGCTGCAGGTCGACCCGGCCGTCGGCATCCGGCCCGCGACGCCCGACGACGAGTCGGACGAGGACCGCGCCGGGCGGCGGCAGGACGTCCAGGTGCTCGTCGGCCGGCTGAACAACCTGCTGCTCCTGACCTGCCCCTGCGGAGTGGGGATCCGCGTGCCGGCCGACTTCAAACGGCCCGCGATCACCTGCCCGAGGTGCGGCCGGTCGAACGACCTCCCCGCGGCGCAAGCGGCCGAGAAGCCCGAAGAGCCGATGGTCTACAAGCGGCGGGGCACAGGGTGGGAGTCTTTCAAGTGCGAATGCGGGGCCGCCACAAACCTGAGCCCCGAGTTTCTCGCCCCCTCCGTGACCTGCGCCAAGTGCGGGCGGAAAATCTGGATTGAGCCGCCCGCGGCGTGAAACAGAGAGCCGGGCTTTTCCCCTGATTCCTGATTCTTGATTCCATCCTAGGTGAACCTCGGCGTGTACCGCTTCAGCGAGGTGTAGGGGTCGGGCCACGGAAGCGGGTGGCCCAGGGCGTGGGCCGCGTGGCGCGTCCAGTAGGGGTCCCACAGGTGGGCGCGGGCCAGGACGCACAAGTCCGCGCGTCCCGCCGCGAGGATGCTGTTCACGTCGGAGTACGACGAGATGTTCCCCACGGCCATCGTGGGAATACCCGCCTCGATCCGCACCCGCTCCGCGAGGGGCGTCTGGAACTGGCGGCCGTAGACCGGCTTCGCGTGCGCCACCGTCTGGCCCGCGGAAACGTCGATGATGTCGCAGCCGCGCGCCTTGAGCATCCGCGCGACCTCGACGGCGTGCGCGGCCTCGATCCCGCCCGGAGCCCAGTCGGTCGCGGAGATCCGGACCGAGATCGGCTTCGCCTCGGGCCATGCTTGCCGCACCGCGTCGAAGACCTCGAGCGGAAACCGCATCCGGTTCTCGAGCGAACCCCCGTACTCGTCCTTCCGCACGTTCGACAGGGGCGAAATGAAGCTTGAGATCAGGTACCCGTGCGCGAAGTGGAGCTCGAGGATGTCGAAGCCGCACTCCTCCGCCATTCGGGCGGCGCGCGCAAAATCGTCCCGGACCTTGTCCATGTCGGTGCGCGTCATCTCGCGAGGCACCTGGCTGTGGGGGAACCACGGGATCGGCGACGCCGAGAGAATCGGCCAGTTCCCGTCGGGGAGCGGCTCGTCCATCCCCTCCCACGCCAGCCGCGTCGACGCTTTGCGCCCAGCGTGGGCGAGCTGCATGCCGATCTTCGCGCGGCTCCCCGCGTGGACGAAGTCGACGATCCGCTTCCACGCCGCCACGTGGTCCGGCTTGTACATCCCCGTGCACCCGGGGCTGATGCGCCCCTCGCGGCTGACGTCCGTCATTTCGGTGAAGACGAGTCCCGCGCCGCCCATGGCGCGGCTCCCGAGGTGGACGAGGTGCCAGTCGTTCGGGACGCCGTCCTCCGCCGAGTACTGGCACATGGGCGAGACGACGACGCGGTTCTCGAGATGCAGCCCCCGCAGCTTGAAGGGCGTGAAGAGCGGAGGGGGCGCCGGATCCACTTTCGCGAACCACCGGTCGATCGAGGCGACGTACGCGGGATCGCGCAGGCGCAGGTTCTCGTGCGTGACGCGGAGACTCCGCGTGAGGAGGCTGAATCCGAACTGGATCGGCTCGAGATCCATGTACCGCTCGGTGTCCTCGAACCACTGGAGGCTCACTTGGGCGGCGCGCTGGTAGCTCTCGACCTGGGGGAGGCGCACATTCTCGTACGTCTCGAGGGCCGCAGGCAGATCCTTGTTCGCGACGACGGCGTCGCGGAGGGCGAGGGCGTCCTCCAGCGCGAGCTTGGTTCCCGAGCCGATCGAGAAATGGGCCGTGTGGGCCGAGTCCCCCGCGAGGACGACGTTACCGTGGCGCCACCGGGCGCACCGGATGATCGGGAAGGAGCGCCAGAGCGACCGGTTCTTCAGGAGCTTGTGGCCCGCGAGCTCCTTCGCGAAGAGGCGCTCGCAGAAGGCGATCGTCTGATCCTCGGTCGCGTTCTCGAGCCCCGCCTTCCGCCACGCCGCCTCGGTCGTTTCGACGATGAAGGTGGAGTGCTCGCGGTCGTAGCGATAGGCGTGGACGCGCCAGAGGCCGCTCGCGTCCTCCTTGAAGTAAAAGGTGAAAGCCTTGAAGGGGAAGGTTGTCCCGAGCCACACGAACCGGTTGGGGCGCCAGTCGATCGAGGGCTTGAAGTGCTCCGCGTATTTCGCGCGAAGCGTGCTGTTGGCGCCGTCCGCGCCGAGGATGAGATCGGCGCCGCTCCAGGGGGCGAGGTCGGCGACGTCGGTCTGGAAGACCTGCTTGACGCCGAGCTCCTCCGCGCGCCGCTGGAGGATGTTCAGCAGGACCTGCCGGGAAAGGCCGCTGAATCCGTGGCCGCTGGAGCGGAGGACCTCGCCCTTGAAATGGATGTCGATGTCATCCCAGTGGAAAAAGCTCTTCGTGATGGCGTCGTAAACGGGGCGGTCGGCGTCGGCGATCGAATCGAGGGCCGCGTCGGAGAAGACGACGCCGAACCCGAAGGTGTCGTTGGGGCCGTTCCGCTCGAGGACCGTGATGTCGTTCGCGGGGTCGGCCTTCTTCATGAGGATGGCGAAGTAGAGGCCGGCCGGTCCGCCGCCGACGGCGACAATCTTCATTTCGGAGGCGAGTATAGGAGGTGAGGAGAGGAATTAGGAATCAAGAATCAAGAATCAGGGGATGAAACTATATGCGCTTCGATCGGCCCCTGATTCTTGATTCCGGGTTCACTCGCGCAGCTTGACGTCTTTCAGCTCGAAGTCGACGTCGCGGTCGACCGTCTCGATCATGTCGAATTTCAGTTCGGCGCCTCCGGCGGAGACGTCGCGGTCCAGGCGCCACTGGTACTGGTACACCCGGCCGGGGCGGGGAAGGAGGGTGACCGCGACCTCCGCCCCCTTGCCGTCCACGACCTTCACCGAACTCATGTCGATGAGCTCCTCCAGCGGCGGGCCCACTTGGCTGGACCGTCCTCCGGCCGCCGCCGGCAGGACATAGATGAGCTGCCCCGCGTTGTGAATCTGGTAGGGAAGGTCGCCCATCGGTCCCATCCGCTTGACGCCGCCGGGAAGCTCGGTGCGGACGGGACGGGTCCCGACGGCGAACCGGTAGCGGGCCTTCACCTTCACCGAGGAGAGCGTCCGCAGGTCCGCCGGCGCGTCCTTCACGAAGCAGATCGCGTCGAACGAGTCGCCGTCGTCATAGGTGATCGCGACATCGTCGACCACGACCGTGCCCCGCGAGCTCGAGGTCCACATCGAGATGATTCCCTCGCTCACGCGGCGGAGCTTCACCGCGGTTCCCGCGGGATCGACCGCCTCGGGCGTCTCCCGGGGAATGGCCGATTTGAATTTCTGGTCGGGCTGCCCGTCGCACTGGAAGAAGAGGACGAGGTTCGCGCGCCGCTCCGCGAAGGTGTTGGTCTCCTGGAGGAGCACCTTGGTCATCCGGAGCCGGAAGGCGCCCGAGTAGGCGGCGGGAGTCTTCCGTGGCGTCCCGTTCGAGATTCGAATCCGGCCCTCGACCATCTCGAGGGCGATGTCGCCGCGCGCGAGGCAGGCCCGGTCGAGCACCTTGAGGAGCGGCTCCCCCTTCGCCTCGAGCGTCACCGTCCGGTCCGCGACCCCCTCGCCGCACGCGCATTCCACCCCGGACTGCACCGCGAGGTCCTCGAGAAAGGCCTTCAGGGGCTGACTCTTCGCGGAGACCGTGACGGGCCGGGCCGGCGGAGAGGCCTTGGCGACGATCGCGTTCCGGCGGATTTGCTCGACGACGGTCTTCAGGCGCAGGGTCGTCTCGGCGTCCCCGCCCGCGGCCCCGGCCTTTTCCAGCGCCGGCAGGGCGGGCTCCCCGAGTCCGACCAGGTCGCGGACCGCCCGTTCGCGCTCGCCGATCTCGTCCGCCCCGAGCCGGCCGACGAGCCGCCGCACCCGCTCGTCGAGGGAATCTTGGGTGAGAATCAGGAGAGCCAAAAGCGCGGCCAGAACTTTCATGAATCACCTTGCCGAGTCCGCCGCCCGGCATCAGGCTTGGAGGACGCCCCTGATGCTTGATTCCTGATTCCTGATTCCGTCGGCTTCCCCACTATTTCTTTACGACTTCAAACGACGTCAGGACCGTATCCGTTTCTTCGATCCGGTCTTTTCCGCGGGTCTGCCGCACCTCGAGCCGCACGAGGCCGCCGGGGACTTCGTCCGAAATCCAGTGGGTGCGCGTGATCTTCTGGTCCCCCGTGTCGGTGACCTCCTCGCGGACCCAGCAGGTCACCGTGGCCGTCCCGACGCGGACTTTCTCCTCCAGTTTCAGGACGCGGGAGAGGACCTTCACGGTGCCGGAAATCGACTCGGACCTGAGCACGCCTCCGTTGGCCTTGGCGCCGGGAGAAAACCAGCGGCGGACGCCGTGCCGCTCGCGGATCTCGCACGCGAAGGTCTTGCCGTCCACGGAGAGATCCTCCTGGCCGGTCTTGGTCCACTCCTCCTTCGGCCCCGCCCGCTGGGGCAGAGGATATTTCACCTCTCCGCCGACCCACCCGCCCTTGGCGTCGGTGGTCTGGATGAGGAGGTTGATTTCGAGATCGGTGACCCCCTTGAGGGAAGTCTTCACGACCTCCTTCATGGGCTGTCCATCCCGGGTGCCGGTGGTGCGGTGCTCCACCCAGGATCCCGGGCCGAAGCGCTCCCAGGCCGGGGGCTCCTGGAAGGCGAGGGTCGCGACGAGGAGCGCCGTCAGCATGGGTGCATTCTACCTTGCGGTCGGCGGAGGCAATCGGGTAAACCTGCAGGTGACGGGCCGATGACAGACGATCAGGGAGGAGCGCGATGAGCAAGCCCACCGGCATCCTGGCGGCGTGGATCCTCGCGGCCGGATTCGCGGCCACGGCGCAGGCGCAGGACCCTGCCCTGCCCCTGGGCGGACTCACGACGGCCGGCGCGGATTCGATCGAGGGCCAGGAAGGGCGGAACCGGCGTCGCACCGTCACGATGGAAGTCTGGACCGGGAACATCCGAATTTTCCTCGGCGGCAAGGGCCTCGACAAGACGGACTGGGAGCCCGTGGAAGTCCAGAACGAGTTCTCCATCCTGAGTGACTTCGGCCCGGCCGACTGGCCGGTCCATTTCGCGGCCGACCTCCGGTTCGGCGCCAGCAACACGGAGTCGTTCGCCGGCCTGGACGTCCAGAGCACGAGCTGGGAATTCAACCTGGGCGTCCGCAAGGTCTTCAATCCCGAGAGCGACGTGAGGCCCTACGTCGGGGGCGGACTCGCGTTCGGGGGCGCGCAACTGGACCTCGACGGGAACACGGAGTCGGATGCCGGGGCGGGCCTCTGGGTCGATTTCGGCATCGATTTCAGCATCGCCGCACCCATGACAATCGGCCTCGAGCTGTGCTGGTCCTCCATCCCGATCACCGTGGCCGGCGTCGACACCGACGCGGGAGGCTTCCACCTCGGGTTGACGATCGGATTCTCCTTCTGAGCCGGTAGCGCCGTTTCTCAGGTCACCCGCCCCGACCTCCTCTCTCCGCACAGGCTCAGCACTATATTCATGGAATGATAATATACTATGAATATTATTCTGTTTTCTGTTGATTACATGAATATAGTTCTGTACGTTGACTCTCATGAAACCCATCGACGCGACGGACCGGAAGATCCTGAGGATCCTCCAGGCGAACGCGCGGACGCCGAACGTGGACATCGCGCGACGGCTCCGGCTGGCCCCGTCGGCCATTCTCGAGCGGATCCGCAAGCTGGAGCGGCGCGGGGTGATTCGGGGCTACGAGGCGCGGATCGACGCCCCGATGCTCGACGTCGGCCTCGTCGCCTTCGTCTTCGTGCGGGCCGACGAGCGGGTGGGGGCCACCGCGGTGGGCCACGCCCTGGCCCGGATCCCGGAGGTCCAGGAAGTCCACCACGTCGCCGGCGAGGATTGCTACCTCGTCAAGGTCCGCGCGGCGGGCACGGAGTCGCTCGGGAAGCTCCTGCGGGAACGTTTCGGCGCGATCCGCGCGATCAAGTCGACGCGCACGACCGTGGTCTTCACGACGGTGAAAGAGACGGCCCGACTCGCGCTCGGCATTCCGACAGCGGAAGAGGAACTCGATGCCTGAGGGCTCGCTGACGCTCGCCCAGCTTCGTGCTTCCAGCCTCCAGCCACCGAGCTGGGAACTGGAAGCTGGGAGCAGGAAGCTGCACACCCTGCAAGCAACCTGGACCGAGCTATGAAACCACGTCCCTGGCTCGTGCCTTTAGCGTTCGGCCTCGTCTACGTGATCTGGGGCTCGACCTATCTCGCGATCCGGATCGCGATCGACACGATTCCGCCGTTCCTCATGGCGGGGACGCGCTTCCTCGCGGCGGGAGCCGTGCTCTACGCCGTCGCCCGGCTCGCGGGCGCTCCGAAACCCGCGAAGGGCGAGTGGGGACCCGCGTCGATCGTGGGGCTCTTCCTGCTGCTTGGAGGGAACGGCCTCGTGGTCTTCGGGCAGAAGACGGTGCCGTCGGGGCTGGCTTCGCTCATCGTCGCGGGCGTCGCGCTCTGGATGGCGCTCTTCGAGGCGCTGCGGCCCGGCGGACGATGGCCGTCTCTCCCGGTTGCCATTGGTCTCCTGGGCGGCTTCGCGGGCGTGGCGCTGCTGATCGGTCCGTGGGGCGGCGGCGTCGACCCGACGGGCGCGGCGGCCCTCGTGGGGGCCACGATTTCCTGGGCCCTCGGCTCGATCTACGCCCGCGGTGCGCGCCTCCCGAAATCCGCGTTCGTCGCGACGGCGGTCGAGATGATGGCCGGAGGCGCGGCCCTCCTCCTGCTCGGCCTGGTGACGGGCCAGGCGGCGGACCTGAACTTCGCGGCGATGTCGACGAAATCACTCGTGGCCATGGGTTACCTCGCCGTCTTCGGATCAATCGTCGCCTTCACGGCGTACGTGTGGCTCCTCTCGGTGCGGCCCGCGTCGCTCGTCGCGACCTACGCGTACGTCA
>DATHFI010000435.1:0-5589 GCA_035490275.1 Planctomycetota bacterium | reverse complement strand
CGATCCCCCGGGTGCTGCCCGTCACGACTGCGGCCTTCATTGGGCCTTCCATCCGGCCATGAGCTCCCCGAGTGCGTCCTGGAGTTCCCGAGGCGAACCGTTTTTCCACCCGTTCGCCAGGATCGAGAAGATGTACGTGTCGCCGTCGGGCGCTTCCGCATAGCCCGAAAGGGAGGAGACCCCCGTGATGGTGCCGGTCTTGGCGCGGATCCGGCCTCCGGTCGAAGCCATGCGATCCTTGAGCGTCCCCGTCGCGCCCGCCACGGAGAGCGATCCGACGAACGATTTCCCGCCGCGATGGGTGCGCATGAAGGTGAGCAGTTTGACCAGCGACTCCGGCGACGCCCGGTTCTCGCGCGCCAGCCCCGAGCCGTCCACCATCTCCACGTCGGTGATTCCAACCTCTGACTTCAGGAACTCCAGGACCACCTCGATCCCCGCCGCCGTGCTCCCGGCGCTCCGGAACCGGAACCCGAGGAGCTTCAGGAACATCTCGGCGTACAGGTTCTGGCTGACGGTGTTGCAGGTCCCGACGGCCTCCTCCAGGCTGTGCTCGGCGAGAAGAAGTTCCGTGTGGCGTCCGTCGAACTTCAGGCTGGGCGATGCGACGACTTCTCCGGCGACCCGGATCCCCTCGGCCTCGAGGGTTTCCTTCAGGACCGTCCCAAAATAACGGGCGGGGTCCTTGATGGCGACCCACGCGACCCGCTGTCTGGTTCCCACCTTGAGCTCGCCGTTGACCGTGATGCGGTTCGAGCCCTCCGCGCGGACGAATCCGAACGGCGCCGTTGGATTTCCGCGTACGGTCGTCGACCGGTTGACGATCGTGACGTACTTCGTGTCGGGCCGGAGGGTGATCTTCGCCGGATCTCCGGCATTCGGCCCCGCCTCGTAAAGTAGGTCGATGCAGTTGTCGTTGAACGACAGGCCGCCGACGGGCGCGCACCACCAGGCATTCTGGTCGTACCGCTCCTCGATCCAGATCGGATTGAGGGGCACGTCGTCGAAAATCCCCGGATGAACGACAAGATTGCCCGTGAATTCCTTCGGGCCCGCCTCCTTCAGCCGCGCCGCCGCGTCCCGGAAGAGCCGGATCGGGTCGTCGCCGTACAGTCGGCCGCCGATCAGCGGGTCACCCGCGCCGAAGACGTGCAGGTCGCCCGAGCCCTCACCCCAGGCCAGGTTCGTGCGGTACCGGTACCCGGGGCCGAGCTTCGCGAGGGCGCACGCCGTGGTGAGGAGCTTGGTGTTCGAGGCGAGGCGGAGGACTTTTTTCGAGTCCTTGTCGTACACCGGGGCCCCAGCTTGCGTCGAGTATATGAGGATTCCGAGCCGGCCTCCGGATACCCCGGAGCGCGCGACGGCCGCTTCGGCGCGGTCGGAGAGCCGCGGCTCTTGTAACCCTGCGGAAACGGAGACGAGCGCCGCTACGAACAGCGCGACGCGCACCATGATGAGCACTTTAGCAGACTTCAGACCTCCGACATCAGACTTCAGAGGGAGGACCTCGGACATAGGACCTCGGGTGCCTCGCATAACCATTTCGATTGACACTCGCGATTCAGCCGTCTATATAATCGGCTCTTCCGCCGCCCCCGAAGGGGAGAGGGGAGCCGTCGGGCGGCGTTTCCAGTCTATGTGCGGGGGTCCCCGTGCCTCGTGATTCCCGGCCCCTCGGCCAGCTCCTCAAGGACATGGAGCTGGTGAACGAGGGACAGATCCAGGAAGCGCTCAACATCCAGCGCAAGAAGGGCGGCGCCATCGGCGACGTCCTGGTCGAGCTCGGCTACGTCACGCCCCAGGAGCTGCTCCTCGCCCTCGGCGCCCAGCGGGGGATGGAGGTCGTGCAGCTCGACGAGATGGAGCTCCCCACCGACGTCACCGACAAGGTCCCTGCCACGCTGGCCAAGTCGTTCAAGGTCGTCCCGATCAAGTGGGACGGCGCGACCAAGACCCTCACGGTCGCGATGGCCAACCCCCACGACATCAACATCCTCGACGACCTCCGGTACACGCTCCATTGCGAGGTCGTCGGCGCCGTCGCGAGCCACGAGGCGGTCGACCGCGCGCTCCAGAAGTACTATGCCCACGAGGCGCAGAGCCTCAGCCAAGTCCTCACCGAGCTCGGCGAGGGCGACCTCAAGTTCGAGGAGCTGAAGGACGCCGTCCGCAAGAAGGGCACCGCCTACAACGTGGACGAGATGATCAACGCGGCGCCCGTCGTGAAGCTCCTCAACCTCATCCTCGTCACCGCCATCAAGGCCCAGTCGTCCGACATCCACTTCGAGCCCTTCGAGACCGAGTTCAAGGTCCGGTACCGCGTCGACGGCGTCCTCTACGAGATGGAGGCGCCGCCGCTCCACCTCGCCCTGCCGCTCATCTCGCGCGTCAAGGTGCTCTCGAACCTCGACATCTCGGAGACGCGCCTCCCGCAGGACGGGCGCATCCTCCTCTCGGTGGGCGGGCGGCCCGTCGACCTCCGCATCTCGACGCTCCCCACGATCTTCGGCGAGAGCGTCGTCATGCGCGTCCTCGACCGGAGCGTCGTCAAGCTCGACCTCGACAACGTCGGCCTCCGCGAGGACGAGATGAAGATGCTCAAGGACCTCATCAACCTGCCCCACGGCATCATCATCGTCACGGGGCCCACGGGGTCGGGCAAGACGACGACGCTCTACTCGGCCCTCAACTTCGCCAACGACATCCGCTGGAAGATCATCACCACGGAAGACCCCGTCGAGTACGACCTCGACGGCATCATCCAGTGCCAGATCAACGACGACATCGGGGTCACGTACGCCAACCTCCTGCGCAGCATCCTGCGCCAGGACCCGGACACGATCCTCGTCGGCGAGATGCGCGACCTCGAGACGGCCCAGATCGCCGTCGAGGCCGCCCTCACCGGCCACGTCGTCTTCTCGACGCTCCACACGAACGACGCGCCGAGCTCGATCACCCGCGTGCTCGACCTGGGGGTCGAGCCCTTCCTCATCTGCGCGTCGGTCGAGGCGATCGTGGCCCAGCGGCTCGTGCGGCGGATCTGCCTGAAGTGCAAGGAGGAGATCCAGCCGACCGAGGAGATGCTGATGGAGCTGGGCCTCCTCCCGACGGACGTGAAGAACAAGAAGTTCTGCTGGGGCCGGGGCTGCCCGGCGTGCAACGGCACGGGCTACCGGGGCCGGCAGGCCATCTTCGAGATCATGCTCCTGAACGAGCGGGTCAAGGAGCTCATCATGGCCCACTCTTCGACCGAGCAGATCCGGCACGTGGCCCGGGAGCAGGGGATGAGGACCCTGCGGGAGTCGGGCCTGATGGCGATCTTCGACGGCCACACGACGATCGAGGAAGTGGTGCGGGAGACGTTGTTCGCAGGACAGTAGGAAGAGGTCCGAGTTCGATGTTCAAAGTTCAAGGCTGGGACCTTGAACATTGAACCTTGGACGTTGAACTTGGATTCGCTGATCCCTTTGTAGGATCCTCGGACTTTGCTAACATCGGTCGGTTGCGGCAAGGAGGAGTAGCATGGCGGGGTTCACCGTCGAGGCGGTCGACAGCGCCGGCAAGAAGATCAAGGTGGATGTCGAAGCCGCCTCGGCCAACGAGGCGATCTCGAAGATCAAGGGCCGGGGATTCAAGCCGGTCAACGTGAAAGAGAAGGCGGGGACGGGGATGCTCGCCGGGGCGGCGCCTGGGGCGTCGGGCGAGCACAAGTCGGGCACCGCGCCCACGGCCGGGCAGGGCCAGGTCGCCGCGGCCTTCGCCGGGGTGGGCGGCGGCGCCAAGAAGTCGCGCCGGACCTTCTTCATGGGCCGGGTGAAGCACAAGCAGCTCACCCAGTTCACCCAGCAGCTCTCCGTGCTCATGGACGCGGGACTTCCCGTCGTCCGCAGCCTCAAGATCCTGTCCAACCAGATGCGGCCGAGCCTCCTGAAAAACATCGTCGCGGAGGTGGCCGAGGACGTCGAGACGGGCTCGTCGCTCTCCGAGGCCCTGAACAAGCACCCGAAGACGTTCGACAAACTCTTCGTGAACATGGTGAAGGCGGGCGAGGCGGGCGGCGTGCTCGACGTCATCCTCCAGCGCCTCGCGGGCTTCATGGAGCGCATGGAGGCCCTGAAGCGGAAGATCATCGGGGCGTCCATCTACCCGATCGTCGTCATCACGATCGCGATCGCCGTCGTGCTCGCGATCATGACCTTCATCGTCCCGAAGTTCGAGGACGTCTTCAAGTCGGTCAAGGTCGCCATGCCTCCGATGACCATGTTCCTCATGGGCATCTCGAACTTCGTGAAGGGCTACTGGCTCGTCCTGCTCATCGCCCCGGTCATCCTCTTCTTCATCCTCAAGGCGTGGGGACGGACCAAGGGCGGGCGGCATACGATCGACCGGATCAAGCTCCACGCCCCCCTCCTCGGGCCGATCATCAAGAAGTCGATCATCGGCCGGTTCTGCCGCACGCTGGGGACCCTGCTGCAGTCCGGCGTCCCCATCCTCGAAGCCCTGAACATCGTGAAGAACGCGACGGGCAACGAGGTCGTGGCCACCGCCATCGGGAAGGTCCACGACTCGATCCGCGAGGGCGAGTCGATCGCCGAGCCGCTGGCGCAGAGCGGCGTGTTCGACGACATCGTCATCAACATGATCGACGTCGGCGAGGAGACGGGCGAGCTGGACAAGATGCTCCTGAAGATCGCGGACAACTACGACGCGGAGGTCGACGCCGCCGTCGGCGCCCTCATGAGCATCCTGGAGCCGCTCCTCATCGTCGGCCTCGGCTTCACGGTCGGCTTCATCGTCGTCTCCCTCTTCCTGCCGCTCGTGAGCCTGCTCCAGGGCATCGGCACGTCGAAGGGGTAAACCTGAACCGGACCTCGTGACTAAAAAAGGCGCCCTCCCCAAGGGGGCGCCTTTTCTTTTTGGGGGGCTGTTTCGAGTTTCCAGATCCCGGAGCCCAGCTTCCCGAAGCTCCGGGCCGGAAGTTCCGAGCGAGTTTCGAGTCCGGCATGAAACTCGCAACTTCGGTAAACTGGGATCTGGGATCCGGGATCTGGAAACGGGCCCACCCTGGAGAAGCCCGTGAGCCTTCGCTCCCGCATGATCGGCGGCGTGACCGGGGTCCTGCTCCTCGTCTGGGCCCTGGTGACCCTCAACCTGATGGTCGACGGGTACGCCCGGCAGAGGGCCCACGCGCAGGACAAGGCGCGGTTCCTCGGGATCCTCCTCGAGGCGTGGGTGAACGAGGCGCGGGATCCCAGCGGGGGACTGAAGGATTTCGAGCGCCGCCTGTCCGACTCGGGCCTCGTCGACGGATGGCTCATCGTTTCCCGGGACCGGGGCCGCTGGACCGTCCGCTCGTCCCGGCCGCTCGAGACCGCCGTTCCGCTCGAGGACGCGCCCCTGCTGCAGGCCGCGCTCGACTCGGAACATGTCCTGGTCAGGGCGGAGACCGAGCGGCGCCACGCCTATCTCCGAATCGCCGGCGGCCCGGAGGCGGTTTTCGCGGTCCGGCTCGATCTCAAGCCTGACCTGGAACCGGCCCAGCCCATCACGAACACCTTGCTGGCCGGCGTTGCCATCCTGGTCCTGGGG
>DATHFI010000434.1:0-5849 GCA_035490275.1 Planctomycetota bacterium | reverse complement strand
GATTTCAGCAGTACGCCGAGTCCCGTGCCCGCGGTCAGGCAGAGAAGCGCCGTGATGACCACAGCCGCGACGATCGAGATTTTCGAAGCCACGACAACCCCTCCCACGGCCAGGGCGACCGCGATTGAGTGGACTTTGGCGAGCACCGGCCCCGAGACGAGGTCCGGCGCGACCGACGGAGCCGCCCCCCACTCGAAGAGGCGGCCGAGATCCGGAACGCCAAGGAAGCTCGCGGGCAGCGCCCGCTTCAGTTCCTCGCGCGCACGATCGAGACGCTTCGAGACGGCTTGGGCCGAGACGCCCTCCCGCGAGCCGAGCGACTCGAGCGTCTCGCCCTCGAAGTAGTGATCGAGCACCAGGCTCCGCGGACCCTCGTCGAGACGCGCGATCGCCTCGAACAGCGACCGGCGCGACTCCTCGTTGAGCGTTTGCCCCGGCGGAACTTCCATGGCGGCCCTCGATTCATGCGTCCGTCGCCGCGACGCCTTGCGCGCGGCTTCGAGCGCGGCGTTGAGACTCACGCGATATACCCAGCGCCGGAATGCGTCGGCGTCGTCGACCTTGCGGACTCCGTCCACGATCCGGATCAGGACCTCCTGCGCCGCGTCCTCGGCGTCGTGCGCCCGACGCAGGACCTGCAGGCAGAGGCGGTAGACGCGCTCCTGGTGGGCGCGAAGCAGGCGGATGAGCGAATCGGCCGTGGGCTGGGATTTGAAATCGCGGAAGGCGGTCTGGTCGTCGGCCATCACCCTAATGATGCCGGGCGGGACACTCTTTCAACCTGAATTCGCTCGGGAATGCCCAATCGGGCGTGAAGCTTGGAACGGGGAGCGTCGGAAAGCTGGGAACGGGAAACGGGGAGCTGGGAGCTACTTCTTGGCCGCTCCGGCGGCCGCTTTCTTCTTGTCGGACTTGCGCTTCGCGCCCTCGTCGATCGCCATCTTGCCGCGGCCCGCGAGGCGGACTTCCTCCTCGCGGTCCTTGTGCACGACCAGCTCCCAGATCGCGCGCTTGCCGTTGTCTCCGAGGCGGTTCCAGGCGTACAAGCCGTGCCCGTCGCCGTCCCAGCGGCAGCCGCCCAGCTTGACGACCCGGGTGTAACCCCCGGGCCGGTCCGTGAACCGCTTCGCGACGTCGTTCACGATCTTCTTCGCGATCTTGGGGTCGCGGACCACGTCCAGGATCGCCCGGAATGCCGCCAGCCCGCCCTTTTTCCCGAGAGTGATGAGGTGCTCCGCCATCCCGCGGAACTCCTTGGCACGATCCAGGGTCGTCATGATCCGGCCGTGGACGAAGAGGCTCGTGACCATGTTCCGCTCCATCGCCTGGCGATGCGCGGTCGTCTTCCCCAGCTTCCGGCCCTTCAGTCTGTGACGCATGACGTTTCCGTTACGCGACCGGGGCCGGCTGCTTCTTCCCGAATATCCCCTCGAGATCCATGCCGAGCACGAGGCCGAGCTCCGAGAGCTTCTTCTTCACCTCGCGCAGCGACGTCTTCCCGAAGTTGCGCACCTTGAGGAGGTCCGCCTCGGACCGCGAGACGAGCTCGCCCAGCGTCTCGATGTGCTCGCTCGCCAGGCAGTTCGCCGACCGCACGGAGAGGTCCAGCTCGGAGATGGACATCGAGAGCTTGAGGCGCAGTTCCTCGCGCTCCTTCTCCTTCTTCCGGAGGTCCTCCTCCTTCTTCTCGTTGATCTGGAGCTCGCGCCCGAGCTCGAAGTACTGCACGAAGGGGTTCAGGTGCTTGCGCAGGATCTTGGAGGCCTCCACGAGCGCCTCCTCCGGCGTCACCGTCCCGTTCGTCCAGATCTCCAGGATGAGGCGGTCGTAGTTCGTCAGCTTGCCGACGCGGGTGTTCTCCACCCGGTACCGCACGCGGCGGACCGGGGAGAAGCTCGAATCAATGTGGATGACGTCGATGTCCGCGTGTTCGCGCGCGTGCTCCTCCGCCGTCGTGTAGCGGCGCCCGCGGCGCACGTCGAACTCCATCGAGACCTTGGAGTCGTCGGCCATGGTGAAGAGCACGAGATCGGGATTGACGATCTCGACGCCGTTTTCGGGCTGGATCGCCGACGCCTTGACGGGGCCCTTCTTCGCGACCTCGAGCATCAGGGTCTTCGCGGGGACGTCCCCCGTCATCCTCACCACGAGCTGCTTCAGGTTCAGGACGATGTCGGTCACGTCCTCGACGACGCCCTCGATCGTCGCGAACTCGTGGGCCACGCCCTTGATCCGGGCCGCGGTCACGGCCGCGCCCTCGATCGAGGAGTAGAGGACGCGCCGGATGGCGTTCCCCACGGTGGTCCCGAAGCCGCGCTCGAAGGGCTCGGACGTGAAGCTCGCGTACGTCGGGGTCGCGGTCTTCTCGTCCATCACGACCCGGGTGGGGAGCTCGAATTCTTTCCAGCGGATGCGCATGTCTTTCCTCCGGGCAACCGCCCGCTATCAGCGATCAGCCGGAGGTTCGGGGCTGACGCTCGGCGCGGACGGCTGCAGGCCTAACTAACGACTCATGTACTCGACGATCAGTTGCGACTCGAGGGGCACCTGGAGCTCCCGGACGGCCGGAAGCTGGACGACGAGCCCCTGGAGGACCGGCTCCTCGGTCACCTTGAGCCACGAGGGAAGCTCGAGGACCTTGCGAATCGCGAAGGAATCCTTCACCTGCTTCTGGCTCTTCTCCCGCTTCGCGGCCTCGATGAGGTCCCCGGCGTCCACGAGGGACGACGGGATGGTGACCTTCTTCCCGTTGACGCGGAAGTGTCCGTGAAGGATGAGCTGGCGGCCGTGGTCGCGCGACAGCGAGAAGCGCAGGCGGTACACCACGTTGTCGAGGCGCCGTTCCAGGGCCTGGACGAGGTGGTCGCCCGTGTTGCCGGGCTGCTTCTCGGCCTCGCGGTAATAGCGGGCGAACTGGCGCTGGAGCACGCCGTACATCCGCTTGGCGCGCTGCACCTCGCGGAAGTGGATGCCGTAGTCGGTCATCCGGACGCGCTTGGCCCCGTGCTGGCCGGGGGGCCGGGCTTCCTTCTCCATGGGGCACTTCGCGCTGTCGCACCGGGTGCCCTTGAGGAAGAGCTTGACCCCGACGCGCCGGCAGATCCGGCACTTCGGCCCGAGGACTCTCGCCACGCTACACTCTCCTCTTTTTCCGGGGCCGGCACCCGTTGTGCGGCAGCGGGGTGACGTCCTCGATGGCGCGGACGTCGAGTCCCGACGCCTGGAGGGCCCGGATGGCGCTCTCGCGGCCGGCGCCGGGCCCCTTGATCTTCACCTCGAGTTCGCGCACGCCGAATTTGGCCGCCTTCTCCGCGCAGGCCTCGGCGGCCTTCTGCGCGGCGAACGGCGTGGACTTGCGCGACCCCTTGTACCCGATCGTGCCGGACGAGGCCCAGCAGAGTGTTTCGCCGCCCGGGTCGGTGATCGTGATGATCGTGTTGTTGAAGCTGGCCTGGATGTGGCAGACGGCGCGCGGCACGAGCTTCTTGGACTTGCGCGGCCCCTTCTTCGCGGCCGTTTCCTTGGCTCCCGCGGCGGGCTTGGCGGCCTCCCCTGCTTTGGCGGCGTCGGCCTTGGCGCCCTCCGCCTTCGCGCCCTCGGCGGGCTTCCCGGCGGCGGGTTTCTTCTCTTTCTCGTCAGCCACTCTGGACTCCTAGAGAGTTATCAGACCTCAGACTTCCGACTTCAGACTGAAAACTACTGAAGTCCGAGGTCCGAAGTCTGAAGTCTATCCTTGCACCTTGGCGATCTTCTTGCCCGCGACCGTCTTGCGGGGGCCCTTCCGGGTCCGCGCGTTGGAGCGCGTCCGCTGGCCCCGCACGGGAAGGTTCCGCCGGTGGCGGCCGCCGCGGTAGCAGCCGATTTCCTTCAGCCTCTGGATGTTCTGCTGGATGAGCCGCCGCAGCGAGCCCTCGACCGTGTATCCCTTGTCGACGATCGAGTTGATCCGGCTGAGCTGGTCCTCGCTGAGGTCCTTGACCTTCAGATTTTCGGGGACGTTGGCGTCCTTCAGGATCCGGCGCGACAGCGTGGTGCCGATGCCGAAGATGTAGGTCAGGCTGACCCACGCCTGCTTGCCCGCCGGAATTTCGATGCCCGCCACGCGCGCCATTTAGTGCTCGCTCTCTTTGGGGTTCGCTCGCACAGCTTCCAGCTTCCCGCTACCTGTTCCCCGCCGAGGCAGGGAGCTGGGAACCGGAAGCTCGAAGCTGCGCACTGCAAATCTCGTCGTCGATAAACCCATGAATCGCGCCTTCAGCCCTGCCTTTGCTTATGCTTCGGGTTCGCGCAGATGACCCGGACGCGTCCCTTGCGCCGGACGATCTGGCACTTTTCGCAAATCCGCTTGACCGAGGGTCGGACCTTCATCGCTCAATGCTCGCGGTAGATGATCCGCCCCTTGGTCAAGTCGTACGGCGACATTTCAATGACGACCTTGTCCCCAGGGAGAATCTTGATGAAATTCATCCGCATCTTGCCCGAGACATGGGCCAGGACCAGGTGGCTGTTCTTCAGCTGGACACGGAACATCGCGTTGGGAAGGGACTCCTTGACCGTGGCCTCCACCCGGATGGGTTCTTCCTTGACCACACGCCTCCTTGAAAACCCGGGGACAAGAGCGCGAGAGTATAGCGGAGGGCCTGCCCTCCGTCAAGATGTCCCGAGTCAAAAGTCGAGGGTCGGGGATCCGAAGTCGCGGGTCGTCCCGACTCATGACCCGCTCTGTTGAATCCTTACCACCAAGACTCAAAGCCACCAAGTCGCAGCCGCAGAAGTTCGTGGCCCTCGGGGCCACGAACGGGCCCCTTCGGGGCCCAGGACGGACGGGAGGACCGAGGAAGAAGACGGCTTCTCCCTCGGTCCTCCCGATCGTCCTTTCTGCGGCAGGCCTTCGGAATTCGGCCTCTTGGTGCCTTGGTGCCTTGGTGGTTCAACCGGCTTTTCAACAGAGCCACTCATGACTAACGAATTCCCTCTACGGTAGAGTCAGCACCTGGTTTCCGCTTTCGGTCACGGCAATCGTGTGCTCGAAGTGGGCCGCGAGTTTTCCATCCGACGTCACCACGGTCCAGCGGTCGGGCTGGGTCCGGTTGTCCGCCGATCCCTGGCAGATCATCGGCTCGATCGCCAGCACCAGCCCCGGCTTGAGCACGAGGTCCCCCAGGCGCCACGCCGGATCGACGTAGTTGGGCACCTGCGGCGGCTCGTGCATCTCGCGACCCACGCCGTGGCCGCAATAATTCCGGACCACGGTGTAGCGCTCGCGCCGGGCGATCGCCTCCACGGCGGCCCCGATGTGGGAGAGCTTCGCGCCCGGTTTCATGACGAGGATCGCCGCGTCCAGCGCCTCCCGCGTCGTATCGATCAGGCGTCGCGCCTCCGGGGAGATCCGCCCGACCGGTACGGTCACCGCGGTATCCCCCACGTACCCCTTGTGGGTCGCGCCGATGTCGATCGAGAGGATGTCCCCCTCCTGGAGCACCCGCTCCGCGCTCGGAACGCCGTGGACGATCTCCTCGTTCACCGAGGCGCAGATCGTGTGCTTGAAGGCGTACTTGCCGGCCTGCGGGGGGTAGCCGACGAACGTGGGGACCGCGCCCCGGGACCGGATGTGCTTTTCGGCGACGCGGTCGACGTCGAGCGTGGTCGCCCCGGGCCGGACCGCCTCGACCGCTTCCGCGAGGGCCTCCGCGGCGATGCGCCCGGCCTCGCGCATCACCTCGATCTCCCAGGCCTCCTTGAGGATCGGGGCGCTCTTCATGCGAGGGCCTGCTCGACGGATTTGAACACCTCGTCGGGCGGCGCGCCGCCGTCCACCCGGCGCACGAGGCCCCGTCGCTCGTAGAACG
>DATHFI010000433.1:0-2088 GCA_035490275.1 Planctomycetota bacterium | reverse complement strand
CTACGCATTCGATTTCGCGTTCGTGATTCTCTGTGCCGCGGTGCTCATCCCCCTGGTCGCTGTCGTCGTGGCCCTTCTCCTGACCATCGCCGCGACGTTACCCCGCATGGCGACCGGATGGATCATCGGCGCGTGTGTCATCGTCATGCTGGCGTGGCTTCCACCACACGTCGGCATTGCGATGGGGATCGTGGTCGGCCTGGCTGAGGGATTCCTGGGCGCGGCAGTCGCCACGGTTGCCGTAGGCCGGTTCGCAGAAGCCGCGTTGAGCAAGAGGATTATCACCGTCGTCGTGTTCCTGCTAGCGGTGACGGCCAACGTCTTTCTCTTGTGGCTCCTTGGGCGCGATGGCTCGGAGGAGAAGCTCGTGTCGTGGCGGCCGCCGGCCGATACGATGCCAGCTACGCTGTCCACGCCGAACCCATCTCAGAACGGACCCTATTCTGTGAAGAGACTGTTCTACGGGGTGGGGACGGACATCCGGCGGCCCGAATACGGGGCCTCCGTCAGGATCAAGACTCGCGCGGTGGACGCGGCGGCATTCATCAAGGATTCGACGGGGTGGAAGCGCTGGACCCGCAAGAAATACTGGGGGTTCGACGCGGACGCGCTGCCGCTGAACGCCCGGGTGTGGTATCCGGATGGTCCGGGTCCGTTTCCGTTGGCGATGATCGTGCACGGAAACCACAACATGGTGGAATTCTCCGATCCGGGGTATGCCTACCTGGGGGAATTGCTCGCCAGCCGCGGCTTCATCGTGGCATCTGTGGACGAGAACTTTCTGAACGACGGCCTCTTCGATGACGCCATCAAGCCGGAGGCGATACGAGGCTGGTTGTTGCTGGAGCATCTGAAGCTGTGGCGTGAATGGAATCAGACGACGGACAATCCGTTCCATCACCTGGTGGACCTGTCGCACATCGCGCTGATGGGGCATTCCCGTGGCGGGGAAGCAGCGGCTACCGCGGCGGCCTTCAATCGCATGAAGTTCTACCCGGATGACGCCAGCATCCGCTTTGAGTACCAGTTTGCGATCAAGGCCGTGGTGGCGATCGCTCCCGCGGACGGCCAGTACAAGCCGGCCGGTCAGCACCGGTGGCTCGAGGACGTGAGCTACTTGACCCTGCAAGGCGCGCACGACGCGGATGTGTCGTCGTTTCGGGGCAGCCGGCAATGGGACCACGTGAGATACACCCGATCCGGGCCCTGGTTCAAGGCCGAGATCTACGCCTATCGCGCCAATCACGGCCAGTTCAATACCGTGTGGGGACGCACGGATACCGAGAGGCCGCTGAGCTGGCTCCTGAATCTCAAGCCATTGATGCCAGGCGAGGAGCAGCGCCGCATCTCGAAGACGTACATCGCCGCTTTCCTCGAGGCGACGCTCCGAGACCGCCGTGAGTATCTCCCGTTGTTCCAGGACTGGCGGGCCGCACGCCCGTGGTTGCCCGACACGCTGTATGTCAATCGCTATCAGGACGCGTCGTACGTGCCGCTTGCCATCTTCGATGAGGATGCCGACGTCACGACCACCACGGCGCCGGGCGGGCACATGGCGGGCGAGAACCTGTCCATCTGGCGCGAGGGCCGCATTCCGTGGCGACAGGGCGATCGCGACTACAATGGCGTGTTTCTCGGATGGAATCGCGCCGAGGGTGCCCCAGTGCCCACCTACGCGATTTCACTGCCCGGGGGGGCGGCTGCGAAGTGGAACCTGGGATCCCACTCGACCATCGAGCTGTCGATTGCAGCCCTGGACCAAGAGGCCCCGCTGCCGGGGAAAAGGAAGGAAGAGGAGGACAAGAAGCCGGAGACCGCGACGGCAGGAGAGCGCGATTCCCCGGACTTCACGCTCGAGCTGGTGGCGAGCGACGGGGCCGTTGCGTCGGCGCCAGTGACCCGCTTCGCGGCAATCCCGCCCCCGCTGAAGGTGAAGTTCACGAAGCTCGATGTGCTGGACAGCCAGACGTACGAGAAGGATTGGGAGCCGGTGTTCCAGACGTTGCGGGTGCCCCTGATGGCGTTTCAGAGCGTCGGCGGCGCCATGCGATTCGACCTGCGCAAGCTGACCATGGTGAGGCTGAAATT
>DATHFI010000432.1:0-7208 GCA_035490275.1 Planctomycetota bacterium | reverse complement strand
GAGCCCGGCCCGCAGAGCGGAAGGAATCACTCCGGACGGCCGATAAACATCAGGTATGCGCACCGAGGATCGGGCCCGGGCCCACGCCCAAGTTTTCCGGATTCTCGGGAACCCGCTCGCCTACCGCATCGTCCTCGCCCTCGGGCGCGGGCGGCGGCGGCCGATCGAGCTGGCCCGGGACCTGAACGCCTCCGCCCCGGCCATCGTCAACCAGCTCAAGGTCCTCAAGATCGCCGGCATCGTCCACTACGCCTCGACCGCCGAGCGCCGCAAGGGGCGCAAGGTCACCTACTGGCTCTCCGACCCCGGAGTCCTCGACGCCTTCCAACGCCTGGCCGGGGTGATGGGAAAACTGTGGCGGGCCGCGGGACAAGCGTAGATCCCAGCTTCCCAGTTCCCGAAGTGGCGAGTCTCGAGCCAGATTCAGCAATTGCCGGCGCATTCTGGCCCGGCACTGGGAGCTTCAGAAAGCTGGGATCTGGGATCTGGAATCTGGATACTGGCGCCATGCCGCGCCTCCTGGTCTTATCCGCCGGCGCCGGCGCGGGCCACAACCGCGCCGCCGAGGCGGTCCGCGAGCACGCCGTCGAGGCGGGCGTGGGCGCCGAATGGTTCGACTCCCTCACCTTCACCGGCCGCGTCTTCCGCACCCTCTACGCCGAGAGCTACATCTGGATGGCGAGCCACTCCCCGGCGCTCTGGGGGATGCTCTACCGGATGATGGGGAACCGCGGCGAGCAGCCCAACGTGCGCAAGCTCATGAAGGCGTACGACTCCCTGAACTATCGGCGGCTCATGCGGAGGGTCGAGGAGGCGCGCCCCGACGCGATTATCTGCACCCACTTCCTTCCCGCGAACGTCGCCCGCGCCCACCTGGGGGACTCCGGCATCCCCATCTTCACGGTGCTGACGGATCTCGACGTCCACCGCTTCTGGATCTGCGAGGGCATCGCGGGGTACTTCGCCGGCAACGACCAGGTCGCCTGGCAGCTGGGGAAGTTCGGCGTCCCGGCCGACCGGATCCACCTCACCGGCATCCCCATCCACCCGAACTTCTCGAGGACGCGCGGCCGCGACGTCGTCCGCAAGGAACTGTCGCTCGCGCCCCAGGCTCCCGTCGTCTTATTCATGAGCGGCGGATTCGGCATGGGAAACATGGAGGAGGCCCTCGAACGTCTCCTCGCCCTGCCCACCCCGTTCCAGCTCGTCGTCGTGGCGGGAAAGAACGAGAAAATGCGGAACCGGCTCGCGAAGATCGCCCGCGCCTCGGCGCGCCAGGCCCGGGTCTTCGGCTTCGTCCCCAACCCCCACGATTTCATGGAGGCGGCGGACGTCATGGTCTCGAAGGCGGGGGGACTGACCACGAGCGAGTGCCTGGCCCGGGGACTCCCGCTGATCGTCTACTCGCCCGTCCCGGGCCAGGAAGAGCGGAACGCCGACTTTCTCACGGAGCGGGGCGCGGCCGTCCAGGCCCCCACGCTGGACCTCCTCGAGTACAAGGTCCGGGAACTCCTCGAAGACCCGTCTCGGCTTGCTAGAATGAAGAGCTCGGCCGCCGCGACGGCCCGGCCCCTCGCGGGCCGCGAGATCGTCGCG
Source organism: Planctomycetota bacterium (assembly GCA_035490275.1). Lineage (GTDB taxonomy): Bacteria > Planctomycetota > MHYJ01 > MHYJ01 > JACPRB01 > DASRJF01. The sequence goes on along the minus strand of DATHFI010000432.1, from coordinate 5,612 downwards.
CGGGTCGTTGAATTCCTGGGCGCGCGCGGACGCGCTTGATCTGCGCCGCCGTCAGGCGTCGGCTATCCGCCTTCCGCCGGAAACGCTGCGCGGATTGCCGACCGCTGAAAGCGGAAAGCGGATAGCAGAAAGCGGACCCGGCACACAAATGAAAGTACTCCTCGCCGACGACGAACGCTCCATCACGGTCACCCTGGGAGATGCCCTCCGGGCCGCGGGTCACGAGGTCACCATCGCCCACGACGGTGAACAGGCCCTGCGCGCGGCCCGGACCGGCGCCTTCGACTGCCTCATCACGGACCTCCGCATGCCCAAGGTCGACGGGATGGCCCTTATGAAGGCGGTCAAGGAGATCCGCGCGGACACCGCGGTCCTCGTCATCACGGCGTACGGGAGCGGCGAGATCGGATTCCAGGCGGCGCGCGACGGGGCCGTCGACTTCCTCCAGAAGCCCTTCTTCAACGAGGACGTGGTCCTCCGGCTCGACAAGCTCCAGAAGCTCTTCCAGCTTCGCGACGAGAACCGCCAGCTGCGCGAGGAACTCGCCTCACGCCCCGCCTTCGGCCGCCTCGTCGGCCGATCGCCGGGGATGCTCGAGCTGTACCAGCAAATCCGCACCGTTTCCGGAAGCGAGGTCGGCGTCCTGATCGAAGGGGAGAGCGGCACGGGCAAGGAGCTCGTCGCCCAGCAGATCCATTTCGGAAGCCCGAGGCGCGGGGGACCCTTCGAGGTCGTCTCCAGCTCCCTGTACGAGGGGCTCATCGAGGACGACCTCTTCGGCCACGTCAGGGGCGCGTATACGGACGCCCGCTCCGACCGCGCGGGCCGGTTCGAGCGCGCGCACGGGGGCACCATCTTCATCGACGACATCGACGACATGCCGCTCCAGACCCAGGTGAAGCTCCTCCGCGTGCTGCAGGAGCGCCAGGTGGAGCGGATCGGAGACCACAAGCCCATCAAGGTGGACGTCCGCGTCATCGCGGCGACGAAAAAATCGGCCTGGGACCTCGTCCTCGACAAGAAATTCCGCGAGGACCTTTTCCACCGGCTCAACGTCGCCAGCATGAAGATCCCCCCGCTGCGCGACCGTCCCGGGGACATCCCGCTCCTTGTGGCCGCCTTCATCGAGCGGTACGGGGCGGGGCAGGAGTACGACGTCCGGCCGGAGGTCATGAAGGCGCTTGAGGCGTACGCGTGGCCCGGCAACATCCGCGAGCTGGAACACGCCGTGGAGCGTGCGATCGCCTTCGCGGGGGAGGACCGTGAGCTGAAGCGGGAATACCTCCTGCGGCCGCTCGGAGGCCGGGCGGCCTCGACCTCCGGGTCGGACACGCAAAGGGCGCTCCGGGCCGTGGTGGAGGAGTCGGAGGCGGCGCACATCCGGCGGGTGCTCGATTTCACGGGGAACCACAAGGGGGAGGCGGCCCGCATCCTGGGGATCACGCGCAAGAACCTCTGGGAAAAGATGCGCCTGTACGGCTTGGGGGATTCACCCGAGACAAAGGACGAGAAGTGAGCCTGCCGGGGAGGTATTAGCTTCCAGCTCCCTGATTCCAGATCCCAGTTCCAGAAGCTTCGAGCTTCGAGCCGGAGGGGGAGGAGGGGCGGACCCCCGCGGAGGCGGACGGGTCCCGATCCGGTACCGTCAAAACTAGTGGAACATGTAGGGCACTTCCGTGGTGTAATATGTCAGGTCCGGTTGGTCACGGGAGGAACGCATGAATCGTGCCGCTCTGGTCGCCTGTCTCTTCGCGTGCGGCCTTTCGGTCGCCGCGCAGGAGAAAAAGGAATCCAAGCTCTTCGCCTCGAACGAGAAGGAAGGGGTCTCGATCCAGGCTCCGCCGAGCCCGGGCAAGGACCAGCTCTGGGAGGCGAAGGAGAATGCGACGGGCTTCTACAAGGACTCCGCGCTCCTCGTCTCGCACAAGATTGACCTGTTCACCGTCGAGGTGAACGTCCAGCGCAAGGAGGGCAAGGATCCCCTGCGCGAGGGATGGGCGAAGCCGCCCGAAATCGCCAAGAACACGCGGTCGCGCTTCACCACGAAGGAGGGGGACCAGGAGGCGAATTTCAAGGAGTGCATCCTCAACAACGAGGACCCCAAGGCCAAGCTCAACAGCATTCCGGGAGCGGCCTGCAGCCACAAAATCACGCTCGTCGACAAGACCGGCGCGAAGCACAACATGACGCAGTACTTCATCATCTGCAGCGACGTGCTCTACATCGTCACGATCAAGTACAACGACGAGTCGTACAAAAAGTACTGGGCCAAGGAAGGCCAATTCATCCTGAACAGCATCAAGCGGTTCGGTCCCAAAAAATGAGCCGTGCCGGCACGCGACTTTCGGCGCCCCGGTCCGTGAACCCGAGGCCCCGATGACCGACCCGCTCGATCCCCTCCCGAAACCCCGCCGCCGGGCCGTCTGGCCCCTCGCCGCGATGAGCATCCTCGTGGGCCTCCTGGGGACCTTTCTCATCGTCCAGATGACGCGCCAGGGCGGCGACGACACCGCCGAGACGCACGCTCCCGCGCCGCCCGCGAAAGCGCCTACGCCGCCCGTCGATCCGGTTGCCGCCGAATCCGCCCGGCTCCTGCGGGAGGCCGAGGAGGCGCTCAAGGCCGGCCGATTCGACGAGGCGGCCACGAAGGCGGGGCGCGTCCGTCCGGCAAAGGATGGCGAGGCGCTCCTGGCCCGGATCACGGAAGCCCGGGAGCGGAAGGCCGCGGAGGAGACGGCCGCCCGGGAGAATCGGCAGCGCGAGGAGGAGGCGGGCCGGGAAAAGGAGCGGAAGGAGCGGCAGGATCATGACGCCGCGATCGCGGAGCTGGAACTCGCCACCACGGAGGTCGAGCCGCTGGTGGCCGCGAATCGCTGGGACGCCGCCCTCGCGCGCTTCAACGCGGCGGAAAAGGCCCACCCGGCGCTTCGATCCATCGCCGATTTTCTCTCGGCCCGGGCGCGGATCGAGAATTACCGGAACGACGCGGCGCGATCTTTCGCGCAGACCGCTGAGAAGGCGCGGGCGGGGCTCGCGTCGCGCCAATACGGAGTCGCCGCCCGCCTGGCGATCACGGCCGGGTCGCTCTACCCGGAGAAGCCGGAGGGCCCCGCGCTCCTCAAGCAGATCACCGAGCGGATGCTCGATTCGAAACTCGTCCCGGTCTCCGCCACCATCAAGGGGGGCGTGAAGCTGGGCGACGCGCGGCAGCCCGACGAGCCCGAGCGCGTCTACACGAGCCGCGGATTCCTGATGGATGTGACCGAGGTCACGAACGAGGAGTACTTCCTCTTCGTCCTCCAGACCGGCCACCGGGCGCCCGTCAACCCCTTCTGGTCCGGACGGGATCTCCGGCCCGGCGTGGAACTCCTGCCCGTGACCCACGTGAACACCGCGGACGCCGAGGCTTTCGCGGCATGGGCCGGAAAACGCCTGCCCACCGAGGACGAGTGGGAATACGCCGCGCGCTGGGTGGACGGCCGCCCCTTTCCGTGGGGCGCCACGATCCCGACTCTTGAAAATCTCCCGGCCCAGACGGTGGAAGTCGCAAAGGTGAAATCGGGCGGCGCCAACCCGTTCCCCGCGCTCCGCCCCGTCGGCACCCTTCCCGCCGGCGCGAGCCCCTTCGGGATCCACGACCTCGCGGGCAACGTCTGGGAATGGACCTCGAGCACGACCGAGGGACGGCGCATCCTGAAGGGCGGATCCTTCCTGACGAACCTGAACGCCGCGCGCTCCTCGAACCGCCTCGCGGACGATGCCGACCTCCTACACCCCGACGTCGGATTCCGGTGCGTGAAAGACCGGCCGTGAGCCCGCCCGGCCCATTCCCCCCGGACAGCGCCCTCGTCAACCGCGCCCGCACAGGCGACGAGTCGGCTTTCGTCGACCTGCTCCTCCGGCACCAGGACCGGATCTACGCCTCCGTGCTCCGGTTCTGCGGCAACGCCGAGGACGCCCGGGAGATCACCCAGCGGGCCTTCATCAACGCCTGGAGGCGCATCAAGGACTTCAAGGGGGACTGCGCCTTCACCACGTGGATGTACCGGATCGCGTTCAACGAGTCCGTCACGTTCCGTCGCGAAGAAGGCCGACGTCGCACGGTGTCGATGCAGAGGCGCGAGGACGGCCAAGTCCCCGAGCCGGTCGACGACCGACGCCCGGAAGAGCGGATGGAAGGGGAGGAGGGCCGCCGCAAGGTCCAGGAGGCGCTCAATCAGCTCGATCCCGAGGAAAGGAAGATCCTCATCCTGAAGGAGCTCGAGGATCGTTCCTACGACGAGATCGCGGAGATCCTCGAAATCCCGAAAGGGACGGTGCGGTCGAGGCTCTTTCGGGCCCGCGAGGCCCTGCGGGAAAAGCTGAGGGTCCTGATGGGGACCCCGGCGAGTCGGGCGAATTCGGGGAACTGAGGGTCGGCGAAAAGCGTCGGAGATACGGAGGTCCAGGACATGGCGTGCGGGTTCGACAAGGGAATGCTCGCCGCGGTTTACGACGGTGAAGCGACCGCCGAAGAACGCGCCGAGGTGGAGCGTCACCTCGGCTCCTGCCCGGAGTGCGCCCGCGACCTGGCGGCCATGAAGGAGCTTTCTTCGTCCCTGAAATCCCTCGGCCGCGCCTCGGCGCCCGCGTCGATCGCGGAGTCGGTCGCGCGGGAAGTGGCCACCGCCCGGAAGCCGGGGCCGGTCGCGCGCCCCTGGATTCGATGGGGCCTAGCGGCGGCCGCGAGCCTCCTGATCGGTGTCGGGATCGTCGCCGTCCTCCAGGACCGTCAAGGCAGTCCGCAGGGGGAACCCCTCGCCATGGAAACCAAGCCGGCCCGGGAATCCAAGCGCCGTTCCGAGAAGCCCGCGGCGGATGAGAATTTGAGCCGGGTGGACCATGACGAGGTCTTGAAAAAGGCAAGCGCAGTCACGCCGGTCCCCCCGGCGGAGGAGAGGGGAAGAATCGCGGGCAAGGATGGAAAAGCGCCGGCACCCACGCAGCCCTCGCCGGAGCCCGAGAAGAAGCTCGACGATGCGGCCGGGAGGGTCGCACCCCAGGATGACAAGCCCGCCGTTCCCGTGATCCAGGTCACCTCGGCGGATGTCGCCCTGGCGCGGGCGGAGGTTGAGGCGTTCCTGAAAGAGCGCGAGATGGCGGTGAAGCCGGGAGCTCCGCTCGTGGGCCGGAGCGCGTACGTGAAGGACCACTACCTCCAGATCGAACTCACCGACGAGGAGATCAAGCTCCTCGAGAAGCGGCTCGCCGCCCTGAAGAAGACCGGGATCGCGCGGACCACGCTCGAATCGGAGCGGAAGCGCGTGGCGGAAGTCGAGGCTTCCCTCGAGTTGGATCGGAAGACGGAGAAAAAGGCGCCGGCCGCCGCGGAAGAGCCGCCGGAGGCGCGCGGCGCCGCGGGGGCCAAGGCCAAAGAGGAACAGCCGCGGGAATTGGCCGAACCGGCCGCGGGCAAGTACATGGCGCGCCGCTCGAAGGTCATCCTCGTCTTCCGGGAGCCGCCGCCCGCAAAGCAGTAAGGCCGCTCTCTCTACGGCACCGGATCGTAGCCCGATCCTCCCCACGGCGCGCACCGGAGAAGTCGCCTCACCATGAGCCAGCCGCCCCGAATC
>DATHFI010000431.1:0-4980 GCA_035490275.1 Planctomycetota bacterium | reverse complement strand
ACGCGAAGTTCCTTGCCGAGCACGAGGAGCACCGCCGCCTCGACCTCCTCCGGCGCGATGTGCTCACCCTCCCGGGGCGCCCCGCCGTCCTCCCGACTCCGCACGGCCGGATCGTCGAGCCCGGCCGGCCACACGAAGGGCCCCCGACGCACCGCATCCCCGGACCGCTCGCAGGCGGCCACCGCCGCCTCCACGATCTCGGAAACCCGGGGGCCCATCCGCGCGATGCCCCAGTGGTCCGCGACGCGCCGCGCCAGAACCTCCTCGTGCACCGGGCCCTCGCACTCCACGATCTCGGCGGCGAGATCCGCAAGCTTCGCCACCGGCTGGGCATGAAAATCATCCGGGAGCCCCCGACGCCGCACCGGGAAAAGGCGATAAGCCCGGACCCCGCCCGGTTCCCGGCCCGTCGTCACCGCGGGAGCCGCCGGGACTCCGGCCTTCACCTCGATGCGCTCCTCCGGCGCCCCGACCCGCGCCCGCTCCAGCGCGTCGAGGATCCGCTCCACCTCGCGCCCCGCCTGCCGCAAAAGGTCGGGCGACCACACGCGGTGGAGCCTCCACCCGAGCTTCGCCAGGACTTCCTCGCGGAGCCGGTCGCGATCGCGCGCCGTCGCGGCCGACCGGTAAGGCGGCCCGTCGCACTCAATCCCGAGGAGATATCGGCCCCCTTCCTCGACCGCGAGGTCGACGCGATATTCCGACCGGCCCACGCGGCTGGAGACCCGGAGTCCGCGGGCCGCGAGCGCGGCGTGAAGGACCCGCTCGATGTCGGTCGACGGCGCCGCGCCCTTCGACGCCTCCTTCTCCGCCCCGCCGCGGGCGTACTCGAGGTAGCTTCGCAAGTTCCGCGCCCCTTCCGATGCGGATTCCGCGAGCTCGATCTCCTCGGGCAGGACCGAGGAAAACACCACGACCTTCTCCCGCGCCCGCGTCACGAGCACGTTGAGCCGCCGCGCCCCGCCCTCCAGATTGAGCGGGCCGAAGTTCGAGGTCATCCGGCCCGTGGCGTCCTTCCCATAGCTCACGCTCAGGAAGACGACGTCCCGCTCGTCCCCCTGGATCGTCTCGAGGTTTTTCACGAAACAGTATTCGTCGCGGGCCGCGTCGAACCGGTCCTCGAGGGAGGAATCGGCGGCGCGGAGCTTCTCCAGCTCGTCCTCGATCGCCTGCTGCTGCCGGATGCTGAAGGCGCCCACCCCGACGGACTTGTCCGGATGGCGCTTCAGGTGATCGAAGACGGCGGCGGCGACGGCCCCCGCTTCGACGCGGTTCGTGCCCGATCCACCCCGGTCGTAGACCCCGGCCGGTAGGTGGATGAACTCGATCCCGCGCGCCCCGACTCCCGCCGAGGCGGAGGGAAAAGTACAGAGGCGGTTCCCGTAGTAGACCCGGTTCGAGAAGGCGATCAGCTCCTCGTTCCGGCTGCGGTAGTGCCAGCGGAGCAGGCGCCGGTCCGGAAAGACGGAGGCTCCCTCGTCCAGGATGCTCTCGAGGCTCCCCTCGACCTCCCCGCCCGGCTCGACGTCATCGGAAGGCTCCACCTGGAAGAAAGAAGTCGGCGGGAGTTGGCGCGCGTCGCCGACGATTACGAGCTGGCTCCCCCGGGCGACCGCCCCCACGCCATCCTCGGGCGCGACCTGGCTCGCCTCGTCGAAGATGACGACGTCGAAAGGCTCGGCGGAGGGATCGAGGAACTGCGCGACCGAGAGCGGGCTCATGAGGAGGCACGGCTTCAGGCGCCGGAGCGCGCGGGGGACGGAGGCGAAGATTTTCCGCAGCGGGAGGTGGCCGCGCTTCTTGCGGACTTCGCGCTGGAGGATGCCGAGGTCCGACCCCGGCCCCGCGGGCCAGGCCGCGTCAGGCAGGCGCTTCACCAGCGCGTTGCGCGCCCGGATCCGGTTGGCCTCGATCGTCCGCCGGTCGAGCTCGCGGAATTCCGCCACGAGGCGGTCCTGCTCGCTCCCGCCGAAACCGGCCAACGACGGCTTCGTGGCCACGACCTCCTCGAGCCACGATCGGAGGAATTGTTTCTCGAAGAGCGGTTCGAAGAACTCCTCGGCCACGCCTCCGAGGGCTTCCACCGCGGGACCCGCGTCCGACTCCGACGCTTCCCTCCGCGCGCGCATCCAGCGGGCCCATTCCTCGAGCCGCCCGGGCGCATCGCGCATCTCCTCCACCCGCTTCCGCAATTGCTCGAATCGGGCCGGGAGTCCGACGCGCGCGAGTTCCGCGAGGTGGAGATGCGCCCGCCCGACCTCGGCCAGGGGTGCGGCGATTCGGGGCGGAGCGGGTGCGCCCGCCTCGGCGATCGCGAGGACCTTCGGGGAGGCCAGGCCGGACCGCGCATGCCGCCGGAAGTCGGCGAGCCACCGCCCCACGCTCGCCAGATCCTCCCAGTCGCTCTCGGGTCCTTTCCAGCGGATCCCGAATGCAGAACCATCCGCTGCCGCCAACTCGGATCGAAGCCGCCGGGCCACCGCGGCGAGCTCGATGTCCTCCGCAATCCTCCCCGTTGCACCCGGCACGCGAAGTCGCTTCAGGAGTCCGCTCCACTTCCAGAAAGAGGGCCTGAGAAATCGCGACAGGCTCGACCCGTGTTCCTGCCACCACGCGTGCATCGACTCCACGTCGGCGTCAAGCAGCTCGTCGCGATACCGCTTGCGCAAGTTGCCACAGGCCATAGAAAAGGCCGCACCTTTGGCGAGGAGGACGTCGAGGTCGGGCCGCGGGCGATCCCACAATGGACCTTCAAGGAGAAGTCGCGCGGGCCGAGGAGATTCCGCGAGGAGCCGGGCGATGTCGTCAAGGTCGCGTGCCTCCTCGAGTGTGGCCGGCGCGCGCGTCTCGAGTTTCCCCGCCAGGTCGGCGGCGGCCCGCTCCAGCTCGGGAAGCGTCTTGAGCAGGTCTCCGACGGCGGCCTGCAGGGCGAGCCGCGTCTCGTATGAAACCACTTCAAGGGCGCAGCCGCGCCACGGGTGGCGATCCGCCGGGTGCACCCCGCGGTGCGCCTCGGCGAGGGCCCGGATGCGGTCGCGCGCCGCCTCGAATCTCGGCCGGGTCCATGACGCTGCGCCCTTGAGGAAAACCGGGAGCTCCGGCAGGGATTCCATGGCCGCCAGCCGTCCGTAGGCCTCGAAGGGCGCCATCCCGAGCGGGAGGACGGGATCGCCCAGATCGCGGACGTAGCTGTTGAGCCGGTCGCGCGCTCGGGCCAGGTGGTCCAGCAGGCCCTCCGGGATTTCCGAAAGATCGCGCGGCAGATCCAGGACGCGGGCCAGCTCGGCGAGGACCGGGCCCTTGCGCGCCTTGTGGCTGTGGAGCTCGAGCCCGAAGTCGCCGAGGCCCGCCCGCTGAAGCCGGTCCTGCACGACGCGCAGGGCGGCCATCTTCTCGCTCACGAAAAGGACGCTCTTTCCCGCGACGAGACACTCCGCAACGATGTTCGCGATGGTTTGCGACTTTCCCGTCCCCGGCGGGCCCTCGATGACCAGGCTCCGGCCCCGCTTGACCGCCTCGATCGCCTCCTGCTGGCTCGAGTCGGCGTCCAGCACCTGGTACGACGTCTCGGGCCCGAGCGCGTCGAGTTCCTCCGCTTTCGGGACGGGGTCGCGGGGCAGCGCGTCCGCGGCGGAGGCGTCGCCGGCAAGAAGTCGGACGAGCGGCCGGGCCCCGAAAGCCTCCGCGTGCACCTCGAGATCCTTGAACATGAAGAACTTCGCGAACGAGAAAAGCCCGAGGACGACGCCGTCCATCAAGTACGCCCGCTTCAGCGGTTCGATGGCCTTCGCCACGGCCGCGTAAAAGGCGACCGGGTCGAACCCCTCGAGGTCGTCAGGAAGACTTGGGAGCTCGATGCCGAAGCCGGTCCGCAGGCGCTGGAGGAGCGCCGGGTTGACCATGGGCTCGTCCTCGCGCGGGCGGAGGCGGAATTGGCCCCGGACCGAAGTCCGGACGAGATCGGCCGGCACGAGGACCAGGGGCGAATGGATGAGGTCCTCCCGCGCGCTCTCCTCGTACCAGTCGAGGAATCCGAGGGCGAGGAAGAGCGTGTTGTGTCCGTGCTCCTCGAGGATCGAAACGGACTTGCGGTGAATTGCCAGCAGGTTCTCGGCGAGGCGGTCCGGGCCGAGGTCGGTCTGGAGGGCCCGATCCAGGTGGCGCGCTTCCGGGGCTTCGCCCGGCACATGGACTTTCGTCTCAGGCGCCGCCGCCTCCACCCACGGGAGGAAGGAGAGCGAGGCGCCCTGGATGGCCGCGAGACGGAAGAGCTCCGCGGGCCGCTCCTCCACGACCCGGACGCTCGTCACCTGCGAGAGCCGGTAGTGGAGCAGCCGGTTGCGCCGGGAGAGATCGATGAGGCGGCGCTTCCAGTCCTCGAGTTTGGCGCCTACGCGGTCGGCCACGGGTCACCGCACCTGGTAGACGCTCTCGCCGCCGATCACCGTGCGCTCGACTTCGGCCTTGAGGATGTCCGCGGCGGGGACCATCATGATGTCGGCGCTTAATATTACGAAATCGGCATATTTGCCCGGGGCGATCGAGCCCTTGACGCTCTCCTCGAACGCCGCGAACGCGGCGTCGAGCGTGAAAAGCCGGAGCGCCTCCGCGCGCGTGAGCCGCTGGTCCGGAATCCAGCCCCCCTCGGGCTTGCCCTCCGCGTCCTGCCGGGTGACGGCCGCGTAGAAGCCCAGGAGCGGGTTCTCGCTCTCGACCGGGAAGTCGCTCCCGCCCGCCAAGCGGGCGCCGGAGTCGAGGAGCCGCCGCCACGCGTAGCAGCCCTTCAGGCGCTCCTTCCCCACCCGTTCCTCGGCCCAGCGCATGTCGCTCGTGGCGTGCGTCGGCTGCATCGACGCGATCACGCCGAGCTTCGCGAAGCGCGGGATGTCGGCGGGAGCGACGCACTGGGCGTGCTCGATCCGGAAGCGCGCGTCCTTCGCGCCCGCGGCCTCGAAGGCGTCCAGGGCCTCGCGGTTCGCG
>DATHFI010000430.1:0-3227 GCA_035490275.1 Planctomycetota bacterium | reverse complement strand
TTCATCGGGGAGGCGACGTGGGCGAAGGTGAAGGGCCACTTCGAATTCCGTGACCAGGGGGACACCGCCTTGAAGGGCCGCGAGAAAGCGATGCGCGTCTACGAGGTGATCACCCAGCCGGTTCGGAGTGTGACGTCGGGTTAGCGGTCAGCCGACAGCCATCTGCACTCAGCTTCAAAAGCGTTCAGCGGTCTGCTCTCAGCGAAAATCACACGTCACGCTTGCTGAAAGCTGTCGGCTGAGCGCTTCTTACGCTGTCGGCCGAGCGCTGACGGCTGAAGGCTCAGAGTTTTCGAAAGACCGGCAGCAGCGCCAGCGCCGGAATCAGCAATCCCGCCACCACGACCGCCTCGGGCCACCTTCCGTTCGACGCCAGGAACGACGCATCCAGCGGAATGATCCCGAGCACGCCCCAGCGGACGGCCTGCATGATGCGGTCCCGTTCAGGGCGGAACATCGCGCGGATCACCCACGGGAGAATCCACAGCGAGGCAGCGCCCGCCGCCCAGGGAACGGGACGTGTAAGCAGGATCCCGGACAGCGGGACGAGCACCAGCCCGGCTCCGAGCAGGCTGAGAAGCCCCCGGCCCTCCTGAGGACGCTCCTCGCGAGTCGACCAGAGGGTCAGCACGAAGACGAACGCGGCGAGAATCGCGAGGGGCGCCCAGGGGAAGCCCGCCGCGCGGGGATCGGCGCCCGCGACAACCGCCCCGAGTCCCAGGTTCGCGCCCCGGATGGCGGCCATGGCGGCCGCGCCCGCCCAGGATATGTGTTTGAACACGCAATCGTAGCCCGCGATCATCGCCGCCATCCCCGCGGCCCAGACGAAGGCCGTGCCGCCCCCCAAGGTGGCCGCCGCCACCGCGAGGAAAAGCAGGACCGTGGCGAAGAGGCCCGCGGTTCCGGCGTCGACCCGTCCGGACGGGAGCGGCCGCTCCGGATGGATCCGGCGGTCGCGATCCAGGTCCGCGACGTCGTTCAGGACCATCCCGCCCGCGTAGAGGAGCGAGGAAGCGACGACCGCGGGAATCCAGGTGGTGGAGTGAAGAAGGCTGACTCCTACGAGCGCCGCCCCGACCGCGCTGTCCGCAGCCGCCGTGAAGACGAGCGGGAACCGGGTCAGCTTGAAGAGCCCACCGATGGACATGGGAGCCAGCCCTCAGCCGACAGCTATCGGCACTCAGCCGCAGAAGTGATCTGGATTCAGCGATCAGCCAACGTAATTCAATATTCCCGCTGACGGCAGACGGCTGATCGCATCCTGAGCTGTCGGCTGAAAGCTGTCGGCTGAGCGCTTATCAGTACAAAAGAACGTCCTCCAACCGGGACAGGCTCACGATGGTGCTCTTGCGGACGGAGACCTCCCGGCGGTTGGGCTTCACGCCGAACCGGCGGACCTCCATGACGTACTTCTCCTTCGTCGAGAGCCCTTCGCCCCGGTCGTGGACGTCCACGTCCTTCATCTCGAGGAAATTGTCGAGCACCGAGGCGAGCGTCCCGATGTAGACGTACTGCGAGTCGGTGTCGACGACCACGACCTGGCCGACCCACCGGCTCCAGGATTCGTTATCCACGCGGGGCCGCCGTCAAAGGACGTTGTGGATGTCGTTCACCGTCACGAAGATCAGGAGGCTGAGGAGCATCAGGATCCCGATGAGCTGAAAACGCTCCACGAAGCGGAGGCTGGGAGGCGCGCCGCGCACCTTCTCGATGGCGAGCAGGAGGATGTGGCCGCCGTCGAGCACGGGGATCGGCAGGAGGTTGAAAATGCCGAGGTTCACCGTGATCAGCACGAGCAGCCACAGGAGATTGCCGAGGCTCATCTTGGCGTGGATGAACGACGCCTGGAAGATCTGCACCGGTCCCGCGAGCCCTTTCGCACTCTCCTCGCGGACGAAGAGCTTGCCCAGGACCTGGAAGGTCATCCCCGTGATGTCGACCGGTTCCCACAGCCCGGCGGAAACCGCTTCCCCGAACGACCAATGGCGCTGAACCTTGTCGAACTCCAGGACCATCTTTCCCTTGGAGGTCTCGAAGCCGGCTTTCTCGAGGTCCAGGGTGTGACGCGGAACGCCCTTGATCGTGATGGGAATTGTCTTGTCGCCCCGCCGGATCTGGAGGTCCACCGGCCCTGCGCGGCCCTCGGCGAAATCCTTGACCGCCGCGTTCTTGATGGCATCGATCGTCAGGACTTCGTCGCCCGACCGGAGGCCGGCCTGGTAGAAGAAGGAACCCTCCGCGACCTCGGCGATCTTGGACGAGCGAGCCAGGCCCACCCCCAGGATTCCCTTCCCGGTCTCCCCCAGGGTAATGGGCGCTTTGAGCGTCACGAGGCCCGCCTCTCCCGGGCGCTCCACCTGGACCTCGATCGTCTGCCCGATGAACTTCGAAAGGGCTTCCCGGAGGTCGTGCCAGGATTTCACTTCGATGTCCGCGATCTTCCGGATGCGATCTCCGGCGCGGAATCCGGCTCGGGCCGCCGGCGATTCCGGAGCGGGCTCCGTGATCACCGGCTCGAACAAGTGGAGGTCCGCTTCGATCCACTCCTCGGTCTTCAGCGGCATGTCCTTGAGTGTGACTCCGCGCTCCCCCGGAGGGTCATCGCGCGAATTCACGACAGCGAGCTCGATCACCTGACCTGGTTCGAGCACGGTCAGCAACCTGACCAGGTCATCGCCGTTGAGCGGCGGAGGTTCGAGGTTGATCTTGACGATGCGGTCGTGGCTTCTCAGGCCCGCCTTGTCCGCGGGGCTTCCAGGGCGGATCTTGCCCAGGATGGTCGCGGGCGGTCTCGTGCCGTGGGTGTAGGAAGGCCCGACAATGACCGTCTTCTGAAGCTCCTCGTCGCCGCGGATGACGACCACCGGAACTTGGGTGCCCGAGCGCTGGCGCACCAGCTGCTTGCGGTAATCGTCCATGCTGGCCACGGGGTGGCCATTCACCTTGACGATCCGGTCTCCGGTGCGGATTCCCGCGAAGAGGTCGGGCCCCGAAGGCTGGCCCACCACGGGGCTCCATTCCACCTTGCCGGCGAGGAAGGCGAGGATCGCGATGGGGAAGGCGATGACGAGATTCATGAGCGCCCCGGCCGCGAAAATCTGAAGCCGGGACCACGCCGATTTGCTCGTCAGCTCGTCGGGCGCGCCCGTCCGCGGGTCCCCGATATTCTCGCCCGCCATCTTCACGTAGCCGCCGATCGGGATCGCCGACAGGCGATACTCCGTATC
>DATHFI010000429.1:0-9037 GCA_035490275.1 Planctomycetota bacterium | reverse complement strand
TTCAAGGTGCAGGAGATTCGCGCTCGGATCGACGAACTCCTGCAGCCGCACGAGGCCTGAATGACAGCGACGACTCCGGTCCTGACTCCCAAGGACTTCCAGACCGATCAGGATGTCCGCTGGTGCCCGGGCTGCGGCGATTACGCGATCCTCAACGCGGTCCAGCAGGTGATGCCGACGCTCGGGATCGACCGCGAGAAGTTCGTCTTCGTCTCCGGCATCGGCTGCTCGTCGCGATTCCCGTACTACATGAACACGTACGGGTTCCACACGATCCACGGCCGCGCGCCGGCGGTGGCGACCGGGGTGAAGCTGGCCAATCCGGAGCTCGAGGTGTGGGTGGTGACCGGCGACGGCGACGGGCTGTCGATCGGCGGCAACCACCTGATCCACGCGTTGCGGCGCAACGTGGACCTCAAGATCCTCCTCTTCAACAACCGGATCTACGGCCTGACGAAGGGGCAGTATTCGCCGACGACGGAGCTGGGGAAGGTCAACAGCAAGAGCGCGCCCTTCGGCGTCATCGACCAGCCGATCAACCCGATCTCGCTAGCCCTGGCGGCGGAGGCGACGTTCATCGCGCGGTCGGTCGACATCTATCCGAAGCACCTGATGGACATCGTGAGGCGCGTCGCGGCGCACAAGGGCTCGGCCTTCGTCGAGATCTACCAGAACTGCAACGTCTTCAACGACAAGGCGTTCATCCAGCTCACCGAGAAGGAAGTCCGCGACGAGCAGAACGTCACCCTCGAGCACGGCAAGCCGCTCATTTTCGGCAAGCAGAGGGACAAGGGGATCCGGCTGAACGGGCTGAGGCCCGAGGTCGTGAAGCTCGGCGAGAACGGGATCACCGAGAAGGACCTGATCGTGCACGACGAGAAGAACGCCGCGCTCGCGTACCTTCTCTCGAGGATCGGGTTCCCCGACTTCCCGACGCCCATCGGCATTTTCCGGGACGAGACCTTCCCGACGCTGGAGCAGCGGACGCGGGAGCAGATCGCCTCGGCCCGGGCGAAGATGGGTGAGGGCGACTTGGACAAGCTGCTGTACAGCGGAGACGTGTGGGAAGTGAAGTAATCCAGCTTCAAGCTTCGAGCTTCAAGTTCCAAGCTTGAAGCCAGACCGAAAAGTGTTAGCCTTCCGCACATGACCGAATCGACCATCGTCAAACCGGAGCTCCAGGAGCTCGTCCGGGAGATCCTGCTGCGCCTGGGCGAGGATCCCGAGCGCGAGGGGCTCCGGCGCACGCCGTCGCGCGTCGAGAAGGCGCTCACCTACCTCACCCGGGGGTACAAGCAGGACGCGGAGTCGGTCCTCAACGGCGCGGTCTTCACGAGCGACTACGACGAGATGGTCATCGTGAAGGAGATCGACTTCTTCTCGCTCTGCGAGCACCACCTCCTGCCATTCTTCGGGAAGTGCCACATCGCGTACCTCCCGGACAAGCGGATCGTGGGGCTGTCGAAGCTGCCGCGCCTCGTGGACGTTTTCAGCCGGCGCCTGCAGGTGCAGGAGAAGCTGACGATGGAGATCGCGCGCGCCATCGAGGACAAGCTGAAGCCGAAGGGGGTGGGGGTCGTCATGGAGGCGGCGCACCTCTGCGTCATGATGCGCGGGGTCGAGAAGCAGAACGCCCAGATGGTCACGAGCTCGATGCGGGGCCGCTTCCGGAGCGACGTGAAGACCCGCGATGAATTCCTGGAACTGATCAAGATTCGCAGGGCCTGATGACGGATGACCGATGACCGATGACTGCGGACTCTGAAGTCTGCAGTCTGAAGTCCGACTACTGCCACAGGAGACAGGACATGACTTTGGTCACGCAGAAGGCGCCCGATTTCAAGCTCACCGGCGTCGTGAACGGGGAGTTCAAGAGCGTTTCGCTCGAAGACTACAAGGGCAAGTGGCTCGTCTTCTTCTTCTACCCGCTCGATTTCACGTTCGTCTGACCCACGGAGATCACCGGGCTCTCCGACAGGCTGTCGGAGTTCAAGCAGCGCGGCTGCGAGATCGTCGGCGTTTCCGTGGACAGCGAGCATTCGCACGCGCAATGGCTCAAGCAACCCCGCAACCAGGGGGGCATCCAGGGGACGGGATATCCGCTCCTCTCGGACATGAGGAAGCAGGCGTCGCGCGACTACGGCGTGCTGCACGAGGGGAAGGGGATCTCGCTCCGCGGGCTCTTCATCATCAATCCCGAGGGGAACGTCGAGGTCGAGATGATCAACAACTTCCCCATCGGCCGCTCCTCGGACGAGATCCTGCGGCTGCTCGACGCGGCCCAGGAGTCGAAGAAGGGGATGGTCTGCCCGATGAATTTTGCGAAGGGCAAGGAAGCGATCAATCCGAAGGAAGCCCCGGGGTGGTTCGCGAAGAATGCCAAGTAGGTTCAATGTTCAAGGTTCAAAGTTCAAGGATGGTCCCGAACTTTGAACGTTGAACTCAGAACGTTGAACGTCGATCTTCACAGCCACACGACCTGCTCCGACGGGCGCACGCCGCCCGCCGAACTGGCGCGAAAGGCGCGCGCGTCGGGCATCGACGTCCTGGCCGTCACCGATCACGACGTCACTGACGGGATCGCTCCCGCCGCGCGTGAAGGAGCGAAGATCGGCCTTCGCGTCGTGCCGGGCCTCGAGATGTCGGCCCAGTTCGAGGGGCGCGACGTCCACATCCTCGGAATAGGGATCAATCCCGCGAACAAGCCGCTTCGGGCGCAGCTGGCCTCCATGCGACGTGCCCGCAAGGTTCGAGTCCGCAAGATCTGCGCCGCGCTCCGGGGCCTAGGGGTGATACTCGACCCGGAGGACGTGCTCGCGGAGGCGGGAGGGAAGTCGGTAGGGCGCAAGCACGTCGCGCGTGCCCTCGTGAAGGCGGGGGCGGTCCGGACCGAGGGGGAGGCGTTCGAGAAATATCTCGGCGAGGGCGCGCCGGCGCACATCGCGTCGACGGAACTCGCCCCCTCCCGGGCCGCGAGTCTCATCCGGGCCGCGGGCGGCCTCCCGGTCCTCGCCCATCCGCACTTCTTCGACGACGACGCGCTCGTGCGGCGGATCCTGGACTCGGCGTCGTTCGCCGGCATCGAGGCGTACCACCGGTTCGAGCGCCCGCGCAAGTACGTCGCCTATCTCGCGCTGGCCCGGGAGCGGAACCTCCTTGTCACGGGCGGGAGCGACTATCACGGGGACGATCACCCGAATAATTCAGGCTTCGGGAAGTTTTTGACGCCGCCCGATCAATGGGCGCGTATGGAACGAAAACTCTCGCGGGCCTAGGCGGCTTGACGAGGACGAGAGTCCAAGCACCGAACGTGAGATTGCGGATTGCGGATTGCCGATTACCGATTACCGATTACCGATTACCGATTACCGATGACGAATTCCAGATTCCAGATTCCAGATTCGAGATTCCAAATTCCAGATTCTAGATTCTTGATTCCAGATTCCAGCCTTCGGCTCCCGTTCCCCCGTCATCGCCCGGGTCTTCCGGGTATAATGAGCCCAAGCTACGGAGGACATTCCGAATGGGCGATCAGAAGAAGGAGCCGTATTTCCTCATCGAGGGGCGCGGCCTCGTGCGCCTCGTCGCGCTGGTCGCGGCGGTCGTCGCCGCGATTCCCGTGCTCAACCGGGCTTCGGACGCTTGGAGGTACGGATTCGACCATCTCTTTTCGGGCGGTTGGAACGAGGCCATCATGGTCGTCGGGATGCTCATCATCATGATTGTCGCGGGCTCCGTTTCGCTGAAAGGGAAGTTCTCGATCCCCTGATTTGACATGATTCCGGAAGCCCACTAGACTGAACCGGCCCCCCATGGAAAGCCTCAAAGACATCGAGCGCAAGGTCCATGCCGGGGAGCGGCTCTCCTTCGAGGACGGCGTCCGCCTCTTCAAAACGAACGACGTTTTCGCCCTCGGCCGCCTCGCCAACCTCGTTCGCGAGCGGAAGAACGGCGATTACGCCTACTACGTCCGCAACCTCCACCTGAACTATTCCAACGTCTGCATCTTCGACTGCCACTTCTGCGCCTTCTACCGCAAGGAGGGCCAGGAGGGGGCGTGGGAGATGGACCTCGACGCCATCTTCGCGTACGCCGCGCGGACGAAGTTCGAGCGTCTCAACGAGATCCACATCGTGGGCGGCGTCCACCCGAAGCTCCCGTACCGCTACTACCTCGAGATGCTCCGCGGCCTGAAGGAGCGCTATCCCCACGTCCACCTCAAGGCCTTCACCGCGACCGAGGTGGACCACCTCGTCAAGCTTTCGAAGAAGGGCCTCGAGGAGACCCTGCGCGATCTCATGGAGGCCGGCCTCGATTCGCTCCCCGGCGGCGGCGCGGAGATCTTCGCCGACCGGGTCTGGAACCAGGTCTGCTCCGGCAAGGCGAAACCCGAGCGGTGGCTCGAGATCCATCGGGTCGCCCACCGGCTGGGGCTGCGGTCGACCGCCACGATGCTGTACGGCCACATCGAGACGGACGAGGAACGGGTGGACCACATGCTCCGCCTGCGGGCCCTGCAGGACGACACGGGCGGTTTCACCGCCTTCATCCCGCTCGCCTTCCACCCCGAGAACACGCGCCTCGCCCACATCGAGAAGGCGACGGTTCAGACCGATCTGAAGGTCCACGCGGTCGCGCGGTTGGTCCTTGACAACTTCGACCACATTAAGGCTTACTGGATCATGACGGGTCTGAAGACCGCGCAGATGCTCCTCTCCTTCGGCGTGGACGACATCGACGGGACGATCGTGGAGGAGCGGATCGTCCACATGGCGGGGGCGGAGACCCCGCCGGGGGTGGCGGAAGCCGACCTCCGCGCTCTGATTCGCGAAGCAGGACGGGTTCCGGTCCAAAGAGACACGCTCTATCGGGCGCTCGAGCCCGCGGGCTCCGCGGGGTGATCCGGGCGCGGGGAAGAACTGGAGGGATATCGATGATGCGCCGCACCGTCGTCCCGTTCGTCCTGTCCGCGGTCCTGCTGGGCGCGCTCGATGCCGCCGCCCAGGACCAGGACCCCATCAAGGTCGAGCTGGGGATCCGCGGCTACACCGGCGACATCCAGGGGCGCCTCCGCAAGGGCAACGCCCCCTCGGGTTTCGCCACGAACGTCGACCTTGACACGGACCTCGACTCCACGAAAAACGCCACCGGCCTCGGCGTCTCCCTGACCGCCCGCCTCGAAGGCGGCCATGTAGTCAACATCCAGGGCTGGCAGTACCTGTCGCAGGGCAAGAAGACCCTCGACGAGACCCTGACCTTCGGATCGGTGAACCTTCCGCAGGGCGGCTCATCGAGCACCGACGTGGATTTCCGCTACGTCTCCGCGAAATACCTGTTCGGGATCACGCCCGACCGGGACCCGCTTCACGTCGGCCTGGGCATCGGCGTCAAGGAGATCCACTTCAAGACGGATGTTTCGGTGAGCAGCGGCGAGCGTGAAAGCCTCAACATGCGGACGGTCTACGCCGACGCGGAGTTCGAGGTGTCGTACCGGATCAGCGAGGCCATCCTCCTGATCGCCGAGGGCGGGTTCGGGATGCCCCGGGACGCCAAGGAGAGCCTGGTGATCAAATACCCGGCCGAGGTCCGCGCGGGGGCCCGTCTCTACTGGCGCGGGGTGAAGCTCGAAGTCGGGTACCAGGTCTTCGACGCCAACCTCGTCGAGAACGAACACCAGGTCGACGAACAGCGGGCGAGCATCAATCTCAGCGGCGTCTACTTCGAGCTGGCCGCCAGGTTCTAGACTCTTGGCGCGCCCCTCCGGCCCTGGAGCGTCAGCGATGAAGGGCGCGAAAACCCAGGCCCCGCCCCGCGTGCGGATCTTCGAGCCGCACGCCCACATGTACGCGCGCACCACCTCCGACTACGAGGCCATGGCCCGGGCGGGTATCGAGGTGGTCGTCGAGCCCGCCTTCTGGCTCGGGGAGACGCGCCGCCACGCCGGATCCTTCTTCGATTACTTCAGCCACCTCACGAACTACGAGCACGACCGGGCCGCGAAGTACGGCATCAAGCAGTTCGTCACGCTCGCCATGAATCCCAAGGAGTCCAACGACCGCGCGCTCAACGACGCCGTCCTGGCGGAGCTGCCCCGGTACCTCGAGCACGAGCGCGTCGTCGCCGTCGGGGAGATCGGCTACGACCGGATCTCGCCGGAGGAGGAGGACTCCATGATCCGGCAGATCGAAATGGCGCGAAAGGTCGGGCTCCCGCTCCTCGTCCACTCGCCCCACGTGAACAAGCCGCAGGGGATCCAACGGATCCTCGAGGTCGTGAAGGAGACCGGATTCCCCCTGGAGCGGACCCTCGTCGATCACAATACCGAGGAGACGACGGGAATGACGCTGGCGGCCGGCGCGTGGGCGGGCCACACCGTTTACCCGATCACCAAGCTTTCGCCCGAGCGCATGGCGAACATCCTCGAGGACCACGGCTGGGACCGGATGCTGGTGAACAGCGCGGCGGACTGGGGCCCGTCGGACCCGTTGATGGTGCCCCACACGATCGAGGAGCTCCGATCGCGCGGCGCGCCCGAGAAGAGAATCCGGCAGCTCGTGTGGGATAATCCGGTGGCGTTTTTCTCGCAATCCGGGCGCCTGAAGCTCTAGGGGGACGAACGATGAGATGGTTCGCGGCGGCGGCGCTGGCGGCGCTGGCGGCGGGGTGCGGGTCGACTCGGATCTACCTGGACCGGGACGTCACGACGGCCGTAGTCCTCTGGCCCCTCAACGACAGCAATGAGCGCGATGCCTCCTCGAAGATGTGGAAGTACGTCGAGTACGAAGTCGCCGCCCGCGGCTACGCCCTCGTCCCGCGCGAGGTGGTCGAGAAGTTCTACCAGGACAAGAAATTCACGGGGGATCCGGGCCAGATCAAGGAGTACGACACCAAAGAGCTGGCGAAGATCTTCAACGCCGACGCCGTGGTCTGGTCGAACGTGGCGGAGTGGAACCGGAAAACCCTGGTGATCTACACCTCCATCAACGTGAAGGTGGAAGCCGAGCTGCGCGACCGGGACGACAACGTTCTCTGGACCGGGAAAGGGGAGCACGGCGCCTCCACCTCCGCGCTGTCGGGGAAGAAGGGCCTCCGGGACACGGCCGGAGCCCTGGCCACCGACATCGAGAACTACGCTCCCCAGGCGGCCGCGAATTGTTTCGGGAGCCTGCCGTGGGCGGGGTGGAATCCCGAGGCGAAACGGACCGAGGCGCCGCCCCCGGCCAAGTAGCTGCGTGTGGTAAGATTGCTCCGGCGAAACCAAGCGCATGTCGTATGGGACGACGAACGAAGCCCGCAAAGGAGATTGAAACCATGCGGAAGTCAGTGAAGCGGACGGCGGCCCTCCTGGCCCTGGCGCTGATCTCGGGATGCGTCAGCAGCGGTGTCGAGAAGCGCGACCCGAAGTCGTACTTGAAAGACCGCGCCGAGAAGCCGATGGACCAGCGCAAGAAGGTCGCCGTCGCCGACTTCGTTGACAAGTCCCAGTACGGCAAGGAGCGGACCGGGGCCGCCGCGGCCGACATCCTGAACACGGCGCTCGTGGAGAGCGAGCAGTTCAAGGTCTTCGAGCGGGAACGGCTCTCCAAGGTGATCGACGAACAGAAGCTCGGCCAGAGCGGCGCGGTCGATCCGACCACGGCGGCCAAGGCGGGCCAGCTCATCGGCGTCGACTACGTGTTCTGCGGCACGGTGTCCAACGTCAGTTTCCATGTGGAGACGTTCAACGCCGTCCTGGTGCAGAAGAAGAAGCAGATCGCCGAGGTCGTGGTCGATGTGCGGATGATCGACGCGACGACCGGCCAGATCATCTTCGCGAAACAGGGCGACGGCCAGGCCGACACGGCGGCGACAGGCTCCCTGGGCCTCGGCGGCGGGTCGAGCTACAACCAATCGCTCCTCGGCGAGGCGCTGAGGGCCGCGATCTTCCAGATGCTCGACGAGATGATCGACAAGGCCGAGAGAACGGGAAGGTAACCGCCATGAAGACGATCGGGTGCGCGATCCTGGCGCTCGCCGCGGCCTCCGCCGCGTGGGCGCAGGATCGGGGGTTCACGAAGGACGACGTGCTCAAGCTCCAGAAGGCGGGGATCGGCGACGAGGTGATCCTGGCCAAGATCAACCAGGAGAAGCGCACGGTCTCCATTTCCGCCGACGACCTCGCGGAACTGAAGCAAGCCGGCGTGGGCGAGAAGGTACTCGCCCGGCTCGCGGAGCTCACGAAGCGCGCGGGTCCTCCGGCGGGCTCGAAACCCGTGGTCCTCAGGAATCTCTCTCACCGGGGCGTGAAAGTCGCCGTGAATACGGAGGACCGCCTGATCGATTTCAGCATGGCCTCCGGGACGGACCTGCCCTCCGGCGGGTCGCTGGAACTGGCCGCCCCGGCCGGCGCGTACGCGATCGCGATCGAAGGGCGCCCGACCACGGAGCGGGTGCTGGTGCCCGACTCGGGTTCGTGCTCGCTCACGGTACGCGGCGCCGACACGTCGTACATCGATCTCCAGACGATCGTGGCGGAAGACGCCGACGGCCGGCGCGTGGTGATCCTCCACTCGGAGGGGAAGTCGATGCGCGTGCCGGGGCGCCACGCCGTGGTGGCGTACGGCGATGGGCATTGCTTCTCGGGGCCCGACATGTCGCTCTTCCCCTTCGTGAGCGACACGGTCCTCCTCGGGGCGGGCGTGGGCGCGATCATCGGCCACCAGTCCGGCCACCGCACGCGGGGAGCGCTCATCGGGGCGGGAGCGGGATTCCTCCTGGATCGGTGGACCTGGAGGTAGGCCGGCTTCGAGCTTGAAGTTCAAATGAATCCGTTACCGGCCGATTACGTCGGGCCCGTGCCGATTTTCCCCCTGCCCACGGTGGTGCTCTTCCCCTACACGGTCGTGCCGCTTCACATCTACGAGGCGCGATACCGCGCGATGATCGAGGACGCCCTCAAGAGCGACCGCCTCATCGCGATGGCTCTCCTGAAACCGGGGTGGGAGCGGGACTACGAGGGGGCGCCGCCCGTGCACGACGTCCTCGGCGTGGGACGGAT
>DATHFI010000428.1:0-3855 GCA_035490275.1 Planctomycetota bacterium | reverse complement strand
CTACGTCCGCGTGACGCCGGCCGGGGGATTCACTCCCTACACGTTCCAGCTCGTGCTCTTCAAGGACGCGACCTTCGAGGTGGAGGGCAACGACACGACCGGGACGGCCAACGCCATCCCCGGGTCAGGGCGCGTGGCGGGCATCATCGACAGCGCGTCCGACGTCGACTTCTACTCTTTCTCCGCCGTGGCGGGCGAGGTCGTGACGTTCTCGATTTACGCCGGAGTCGGCGCCCTCAGCAACGGCTTCTACACCGAGTCCGGGTACGGCTCCTCCCTCTTCCCCGACCTCGAGGTGCGGAACGGAGCGGGAACCGTTCTCCGGGCCACCCCGTATGCCGGTGTCAATTTCAGCGGGGAGAGCGTCACGAACGGCCTCGCGACCTCCGAAGTGACCTTCGTCGCGGCGACCGCGGGAACCTACTACGTCCGGGTTTCCCCGAGCGACGCCAGCGGGGACTCGTCCCACCTGTACTTGCTGGAGAAGCGCTAGGACGGATCGGAATTGCCCTACGCCGGAGGCCTGTGGCGCGTCATAATTAGCATATGGGTCTGCGGGCGCTGGGAGTCCTCATCCTCCTCGCGGGCGTCTCTTCCGGAGGCGCGGTCCCCCCGCCGCTTCGGCCGTCCCCGGCCTCGGACGAGGAGATGACCGAGCGCCAGCGGCGCTCGATCGAGAAGGCCACGAACTGGCTCCTCCAGGCCCAGAACCGCGACGGATCCTGGGGCCTCGACCGCCACTCCGGCGGCGACGTCACCTGCACCGCCCTCGCGGGGCTCGCCCTCATGTCGGCCGGCAACACCGAGCGCGACGGACCCGACTCGCGCAGCGTGGAAGCCCTCCGGGGCGCCGCCGGGTTCCTCCTCGATCGGGCCCGCAAGGCGCGGAGCGACATCGTGTCGGGGAGCGTCACGCTCATCCAGAACAAGCTCGGGGTGAAGGTCCACAACTTCTTCGCCGTGATCTTCCTGACCCAGATCTACGGGATGCGCCCGAGCTGGATGGAGAAGGAGAATCTCGAGGAGATGCGCGAGGTCCTCGGCAACCTGACCACCATCATTGCGACCTCGCAGGAGCCCGACGGGAGCTGGCACAAGAATACGTTCGGGAGCCTGAAGGCGACCTGCATGGCCTGGCTCGCCCTGCGGGCCGCGAGCTCGGCCGGCATCGAGATCAAGAATGCCGCCGTGGACAAGACGGTCGACTTCATCAAGAAGCAGTACAACCCGGCGACGAAGCTCTTCGACCGCGGCAACCAGATGGGGGGCTACCAGGCGATCTACGCCACCGCGAGCTCCGTGCGCGTGCTGTACGGGATGGGGTACTCGAAGTCCCCGGAGGCGACGGGGGCGGCGGAGTCGTTCCTCAAGTGCGTCCGGGGCGGCCAGATGGGCGGGCAATACCTGACGGTCGAGGGCGAGGACTACCTGTCCGCCGCGATGATGACGCAGGCGCTCATCCGCGAGCCGGGCGCGCGGTGGCTCCAGTGGTTCATCTACATCCGCGAGGAATTGATCCGCCGCCAGAACGGCGACGGGAGCTGGGTCTCGACGGCGTGCATCACGGGCCGGTCGTTCCCCACAGCCTGTGCCCTGCTGACACTACAAGCCCCCTACAGACTATTGCCCCTGCAGGATCACTAGTCCCCTGAGGAACGGGGGCGATTCTCGATTCTGGATTCTCGATTCTCGGCACGCCCCGAAGGCCCTGCAGAATTTGGACCGGCCCGCAAGTAGAGCGGTCTCGAGTGATCGCGCTCGACCCCCACGATGAACCTGCCAATCGAGGCGGAGAGCCGTTCACACTCGGAAGCAAATCCTGAGCACTCCCCAACGACGCGAACCGATCCGGTGTCCTGGAGGTATCGGAGGTGTTCCTTGGTTTCGTCGGCCGATGCCAGGGCCCGGTGAAGATAGTGGAGGAATTCGTCCCGGTACTTTCGGAGGGCGTACCCCTCCACTATGAGGGCCGAGACACTCTTGGAAGACCTTCGGACTTGAGAACCCTCTTCGTAGGTCTCGAAGGCCGGAAGGCCCAACGTCATCTTGTGGACGCGCACGGCCAGGTCGTGGGCGCGCCGGTAGATTTCCAAGTGCTGATAGCCGAATTTCCCGGGATCCGCCATGGGCGCCCTCCAATGCGGTGTACGCCTGACACCCGCCGGAGGGCAAGAAATGCGCTGTTTTTCCCCAGAATCCAGAATCGAGAATCCAGAATCGCTCTTGGATCCAGGTGACTCTGATTACTTGAAGATCTCCTTAAGGAAAATTTTCAGCATTTCCCACGAGCGCCGGTCTGCCTTTTCGTTGTAGGCCATCCCCTTCGAGTTGTCGTCGCCCGCCTCCTTGACCGTGAAGCTGTGGACGGCGCCGCTGAAGCCCACGAAGACGTAGTCGACTTTCGCGTTGCTCATCTCCTCCTGGAAGGCGCGGACGACCGGCTCGGGCACGAACTTGTCGTCCAGCCCGTGGAAGACGATCACCTTCGCCTTGATGTTTTTCGCGTCTTCGGGATGCGGCGTCGCGAGGTTGCCGTGGAAGCTGGCCACGCCGCGCAGGTCGAGCCCCGCGCGCGCCATCTCGAGGGCCGTCGTGCCGCCGAAGCAGTAACCCATGGCCGCGAGCCGCGTCGGGTCGCACAGTTCGTGCTTCCGGAGGACCTCGAGGCCCGCGGCGGCGCGGTCGCGCATGAGCTTGCGGTCGCTGAAGAAGGCTCCGGCGAGTTTGCCCGCCTCCTCGTGGTCCTTGGCGAAGACGCCCTTGCCGTACATGTCGGCGGCGAAAGCGAGGTAGCCCAGGCGGGCCAGCTGTTCCGCGCGGCGGCGCACGTACTCCCCGTGGCCCCTCCATTCGTGAACGACCATCACGCCGGGCCGCTTGCCCGTGACCGCGGGATCCCAGGCAAGATAGCCCTCGAGCACGACGTTCCCGTGCCGGTACTCCACGACCTGCGTCTTGAGGTCCGACTTCTCCTGCGCCGAGGCCGATGAACCGGCGGCCATAATCCCCCCGATCAACGCGATCGCGAGCATCTTCATGGGTACCTCCAAGTTTTCCGATTGCCGATTGCGGATTATGGATTCCCATGCCCGCACTCTGCAATCTAAAATCTGGAATCCACCCCGGTACAGCAAAATCGGGCGATCATTTAACTTTTCGCAAGCGTTTCACTATTTAACAATACGGATAACTGTATGTGGTGTAATGAGTTGCTGATTTAGCCTCATTTTTCGTGATTTTTCGCGTCCCTCTTCATACCATTTACATCCGGTGGTTGTTGACTTCAATGGTGGTGGACTCACGTCTGCGGTCGCGCAGCACCCCTGAGTTCACAAGTCGACGGGATGGTGGTGGTGGCACATCGTGAACTGGAGGAAGGCATGGGCTATTCCAAGGCGCTCCGTGTAGCGGTCTCCGCGGTCGCTCTGCTCGTCGGCGCGAACGCCGCGCTCGCACAACAGGCGCCCACGGGCACGTGGGCGAATGAAACGAGCGGCCAGTCGTTCTACTATGGCGCGATGACCTCCGACGGCACGTACTTCTACTGCATGGGCGGGTACCAGTACGGAGTCTCGTATTCGTACCCGGGCTACTACCAGCAGTGCGTGCGCTATGACCCGGTGAACAACTCCTGGGCCACCATGGCCCAGATGGCCTTCCCCGCTTATTACAACGCCGCCGGCTATTACAACGGTCGCGTCTTCAGCCTGGCCGGCTACAACCCGAACCAGGGCTATTCCAACCAGATCCAGGCCTATACCGTCGCCAACAACACGTGGGCGACGCTCAGCGCCACCCTTTCCATTCCCGTGTACCTCCACGCGGCCGCCACGATGACCGATCGCATCTACGTCT
>DATHFI010000427.1:0-2319 GCA_035490275.1 Planctomycetota bacterium | reverse complement strand
CGGGTCATGTCGATCTACATTCCCCCTGAGTTCACGGGGCTCAAGCTCGAACTCATGGCGGTTAAGGAATAGCGCTTGAACACCATCGGAACCCCGGTCCTCGCGGGCCTGCCGGATCTCTGCGCGGACCTGCTCACGTTCATCCAGTCGATGCGGAAGGCGCCCGACCCCGGGGAGTACGAACCCTTCCGGGCGAAGGTCGAAGAGCTCTTCCGTTCGCTCGAGACGCGGGCCAAGGAGTCGGACGTCCCGGACGCGCTCACGCAGCAGGCGAAGTACGCGCTGGTCGCCTTCCTGGACGAGACGATCATGACCTCGAACTGGGCCATGAAGGAGGTGTGGGCCGGGAACCCCCTCCAGCTGCAGTTCTTCAACGAGTTCAACGCGGGCGAGGAGTTCTACAGCAAGCTCGACGGCCTCCGGAACACGGACGATCCGGGGAAGCTCGACGCCCTCGAGGTCTACTTCCTCTGCCTCTCCCTGGGGTTCAAGGGGAAGTACGGCGACCTGAAGGGGATGGAGAAGGTCAAGGTCCTGATGGAAGCCATCGCCAAGGAACTCAAGAAGGCGCGCACGAAGGGCGTCGAGGGACTGTCGCCGGCGTGGGAGCCCAAGGACCAGAAGGGGGGAGCCGTCAAGGAGTTCCCCGTATGGATCGTGGCCGTGGGCTGCTGCGCGATTCTCCTCCTGCTTTATTTCGTCCTGTCGAACGTGCTCGGGTCGGTGGCGGACAACGTCATCAAGCAGGTGAGCTAAGGGGGCCGGTTCGATGAACTTCCTGCAGGGTCTTCTGGCGGGCGGCAGCATGAACGTGATGGGGCTGATCGTCTTCGTCCTCGTCACGTGGTTCAGCGGCTCCTACCTCAAGTTCATGGAGAAATGGCGCCCGTTCATCATCATCGCGGGAGCCGTCCTGTGGCTCCTCTTCGTGATCATCCAAAAGATGGTCGCCAAGAAGAGCGCGGCCGCCATCGAGGATCGACTGCGCGCCCAGGCGCAGGACCAGATCGCCGCGGTCCGTCCCGACCGGAAGCCGCAGGTCCAGGCGCTCGAGAAGCAGCTCACCGAGGCGATCGCGGCCCTCAAGACCTCCAAGATGGGCGCCGGGGCGCTCTACGCCCTTCCCTGGTACATCATCATCGGGCCGCCGGGCTCGGGAAAGAGCACCGCCCTCCAGGAGTCGGGCCTCAACTTCCCCTACATGAGCCAGGGGCGGAAGGGCATCCGCGGCGTCGGCGGCACGCGCAACTGCGACTGGTGGTTCACCGACCAGGGCATCCTGCTCGACACCGCCGGCCGGTACACGACGGAGCTCGAGGACCGGGACGAGTGGCTCTCCTTCCTCGACATGCTCAAGAAGTGCCGCAAGCGGAAGCCCATCAACGGGGCGATCGTCTGCGTCAGCATCGCGGACCTTGTCCAGTGCACCGACGAGGAGCGCGAGGCGCACGTCAAGAACATCAAGGACCGGATCGACGAGCTGACGAAGCGGCTCGAACAGGTTTTCCCGGTCTACCTCCTCTTCACGAAGTGCGACCTCCTGAACGGGTTCGTCGATTTCTTCGAGGATTACGGGAAGACCGACCGGTCGCAGGTGTGGGGGTTCACGCTTCCCCACGGCGGGGAGAAGGTCGAGTCCTACCAGCCGATCTTCGAGGAAGAGGTCCGCAAGCTCTACACCCAGCTGTCGGCCCAGCGGATCGCGGCGCTTTCGACCGAACGGCCCATGGACAAGAAGCGCCGCATCTACGGGTTCCCGATCCAGTTCTCGATGGCGCACCGGAAGCTCGCCGACTTCGTGGGCGAACTCTTCCGTCCGAACCCCTTCCAGGAGAGCTCGACCCTGCGCGGCGTCTACTTCACGAGCGGCACCCAGGAAGGGACGCCGATCGACCAGCTCGTCGCCGCGATGGGCTCCGCCTTCGGCCTCCAGGAAGACGCGGCGGGCCTGATCTCGCAGGCGGTGGACCGGAAGAGCTACTTCATCAACACGCTCTTCTCGAGGATCATCTTCGGAGACCAGAACCTCGCGCGCTCCTCCACCAAGGTGGCGCAGCGGCGCCGGTTCCTGCGCATCGGCCTGGTCGCGGGGTCGGTGGCGGCCCTCCTCATCCTCTCGGTGTCGATGGCGATCTCCTTCTTCGGAAACTGGAGGCTCGTCCACACCGTCGGTTCCACGGCCGCGAAGCTCAGGGAGGCCAAGGTCTCGAAGGCGGAGGACCTCGCGGGGAACCTCCAGGCGCTCGAGGACCTTCGCGGGTACATCGATCAACTCGACCGCTACAACCGCGTGGAAGGCCGCCCCTTCTGGCTCGGCTG
>DATHFI010000426.1:0-4783 GCA_035490275.1 Planctomycetota bacterium | reverse complement strand
TGACCAGGAGTCTCAACGGGATACCCCGCGTGTTGATTCGGGCGTAATTTAAGGGTACATTCGCCCCGCAGTCCATACACAATTTCAGGAGTCCCCCATGGTCCGCCGTTTCGCCCTTCTCGCCGCCGCCCTGTTCGTCGTCGCCGCCTCCTCCTGGAGCGCCGCGGGCCAGGACCCCTCCGCGCGGGTCGACAAGGTCTTCGCCCGCATCGAGGAGAACCGGGGCGCCGCCCTCTGGGACGACGTCCGGGACCTGCGCGAGACGGGACGCGACGGACTCGAGGCCCTCCGCCAGGGCCTGACCCGCGCCGACGCCAACGTGCGGATCGCCGCCGGGGCCGCCATCTACGGGGCCGACGCGCGCGACGAGGGCCTCGCCGCGCTCCTTCAGGTTGCCAAGGATTCGAAACAGGAGGGCGCCCGGCCCCGGGCCGCGAACGCCGCGGCAATCCTCGTCGAAACCGACCCGAAACTCGCGCCGGAACAGAGGGAGAAGCTCAGCAACGAGTTCATGGAGGCCGCGAGGGCGACGGACGACGACCTGGTCAAGATCCACCTCTGCCGGGGCGCGTACGCCCTCTACGGGAAACTCGACGCCCGGAAGCCGGTCCGCGATCTCTTCGAAAAGACCACGCGGCGCGACGTGAAAGACGAGGCGGCCCTCGCCCTCGCCTCGATGGAGGTCTTCCAGGCGACGCGCAGCCACCTCATGGAGATGGCGAAGCAGCCGGGCGAAAACGGCCGGCTGGCGCGCGCGTGGCTCCGCTACGACACGGCCAGCCTCCAGCGCGAACGCGCCGAGGGGCGCCGTCCCGCGGGGGGCGAATCCTACGAGCTTCTCGATGAGATCGTCGCCAAGCTGAGGGAGTACTACTACGACAAGAAGCTGATCGACCGCGACAAGCTCATCGAGGCGGCCGCCAGAGGCATGCTCTCCAGCCTCGACCCCCACACCGCCTACTACGACAAGAAGATGATCGACGACCTCAAGAAGGAGGCGCTCGAGGGCCATTACGGCGGCATCGGCGCGCGCGTCATGATGCGCAAGAACTCGGCCGGCGTCGCGTGGCTCACCATCACCGAGCCGATCTTCTCCGGACCCGCCTACCGCGCCGGCCTCCGCTCCAACGACATCATCTCCGACGTGGAGGGCGAGTCGACCGCGGACCGGGACCAGGGGGAGCTCATCCTCAAGCTCCGGGGCAAACCCGGCACGCCGGTCAAGATCAAGATCTTCCGCCGCGGCTGGAAGGAGCCGCGCGAATACGAAATCAAGCGCGAAGAGGTCCAGCTCGAGACGACCATGTCCGACCTGCTCCCCGGCGGGATCGGCTACGTGAACTACACGACCTTCGGCGACCTCGCCGACGAAGAGAAGTTGAAGGGATCGAATCTCGAGTCCCAGATCGCCGCGCTCGAAGAGAAGGGGATGAAGGCGCTCGTGCTCGACCTGCGGTTCAACTCCGGCGGCTACCTCCGAACGGCGCGCCAGATCGCGGGAATGTTCCTGAAGAAGGACGAAGTCATCCTCACGACCATGGCCCAGGGCAAGGTGGTGGAAACGCACAAGGCGGATCCGGAGAGGGTGAGGGTGAAAGTCCCCTCCGACCTCCCGGTCGTCGTCCTCGTGAACGAGTTCTCCGCCTCGGCCAGCGAGATCCTCGCGGGCGCCCTGCAGCACTACAAGCGGGCGGTGCTCGTCGGTGAGCGCACCTACGGCAAGGGCAGCGTCCAGGATCTCAAGCCCCTGGAGTCAAAGATCCTCAAGAACGAGAAAGGCGAGCCCATCCTCGACGAGCGGGGAGAGCCGCAGTTCGGCGCCGCGGCGCGCATCACGATCGCCAAGTGGTACCTCCCCTCCGGCAAGACGGTGGAAAAGGAGAAGGTCGGCGACAAGGAAGTCGGGGGCGTCGAGCCCGACATCAAGGTGCCCATGGCCGACCGCGACCTCTGGAAGGAGTTCGAATTCGAGAAGATCCGGGCCACCGGCAAGATCGAGGACTACCTGGAAAAGCAGTTCCCCAAGAACAAGGAGGTCTTCGAACAGCTCGCCGTGATGGACTACGGCGATCCCTCCAAGTACCCCGGCTACGACGAGATGTTCGCCACGCTGAGCACGCGGTGCACGAAGGAGGAGGCGCGGGAGCTGGTCCGGGAGTTCGTGCGCAAGCGGGTCCAGGACGAGCGCAAGAAGGCCTTCTATTACGACCTCGAGACCGACGTGCAGCTCCAGCGGGCCATCCTGGAATCCTGCAAGGCCCTCAAGGTCGAAGCGAAGACGATCAAGGAGTACGGGTACTTTGCCGCGGCAAAGTAGCTCCCAGCTTCCCGTTTCCCGTTCCCCGCTTCAGAAGCTTCGAGCTTCGAGCCAGGGACGGCGTACTGCTAAGTCTCGACGGAATCTGATAGGCTAGAAGTCGTGGATGTGTCGACGGAGCGCCGGAGCTGGATCCTCCTGGGGGTCCTGCTGGTGGCGGTCGTGGGGGTTGGAGCGGCGGGCCTGGTCGGGCTGAAACGGGCACACCATCGCGAGACGTGCCTCTGGCAGCTCTCCCGCGTGGGCATCGCCGTGCAGGCCTCGGACCCGCTCCATCTCGCGGGATGGGATCGCGTCGGGACGGGGCGCCGCTTCTTCCTCGACGTTGCGAACTGGCCCGGCCCCCCGCCCTTCCCCATCGATCCCGAGTGGTTCTGTTGCCCCATGGTCGGCGCTCCCCTGATCGGTCGCATCGACTATCGCGGGCCGGCGAAAGACTTCCGGCGGATGGATCGGGACGACGTCCTGGTCGCGGACCGGCCCGGCAATCACGGGTCGGGGTCGGGCGGCAACGTGCTCCTGAGATCCGGAACGGTCCGGAACGCACCGGAAGCCGATCCCGCGTGGACCCGGGCGGTCGCCACCACGACGGACCGGGAGAACTAGGAAACCCGTGAAAAAGATCATCGCCACCGTCGAGGAAGAAAAGGGGTGTCCCCTCTATCACAAGGGGGACGGGATGGAATTCCTCACCCCCGCGGTCGCGGGATTGAACTACACCCCCGTCTGCATGAAGGCGGTGCAGACCTTCGCCACGACGCTCATGCGCCTCCAGCAGGGGGCCAACCCCGGTTCGTTCCAGAACGTCCACTGCGGCGGGTGTAGGGACGGCGAGGCGTGGTTCACCTTCCGCCGCGAGGAGGCCGAGAAAGGCCACTCTCTCTCGCCCGAGGCGGCGCGCTTCGCGATGTCGGGCCTCACCCACGTCAAGATCTTCTCGGGAGTGCGGCCCCAGCTCCTCGAACGCGTCCTCCCGCTTCTCCGCGAGCGTCGATGCAAGGCGGGCGAAATCGTCATCCGGGGCGGAGACCCCGGGCAGAGCCTGTGCATCATCGCCCAGGGAGCCTTCGAGGTCCTCAAGGAGTCCGCGGGCGAGAACACCGTGATCGCGACCCTCGAGGTGGGCGACTGCTTCGGAGAAATGTCGCTCGTGACGGGCGAGCCGGCGTCGGCCAGCGTGCGCTGCCGGGACGGCGGGTCGATCCTCGAAATCCACCGGGACGATTTCCCGAGGCTCGTGGGCCAGATCCCGGCGCTGGGCTTGACCCTGGCGCGCCTGCTGTCGGCGCGGCTGACGCGCACGAGCGCCTACGTCATCGAGCAGATCCGCAAGGGCATCCTGGGTCGGCTCGAGATGATCCCGCCCTCGGAACTCATCCAAGCCATGAACGTGAGCAACCAAACGGGCATTCTCTCCGCGCTTTCGGGAGATCGCAGTTTTTCGCTCTACTTGGAAAACGGCCAGCCCATCGACGCGACCCTCGGCGACCACCACGGGGAGGACGCCGTCTACGAATTCATCACGTGGCACCAGGGTTCGTTCCGGTTCGAGCCCGGGCCGCAGAAGCGGGATCGGACGATCCGGACCGATGCCGTGGGGCTGCTCCTGGAAGGGCTCCGCCGCCGGGACGAAGCGCACGGAGTTCCCCCGCCCCCCGCGGAAGATAAACTGGCCGACGGCTTCGGAGCGGACACGGGTAACATTTGATCGGAATTCGAAGGCGTGCTATTCTGGCGTCCGGAGTGCGGGATCGGGGGACGGTCGACGAGGGGAGACTGGAAGCCGCCCGGGGTGGATGCCGGCCACGCCGTTCGCATGAGCTTCCTCACGCCGTTACCCAGCGGTAGCATCGTGTCGCGCCGTGTCCGCGAATGGTGCGGATTTCGGGTCATTCTCATTCAGCATGATTTCTGCTGAGAGAATCGCGGCATGGTCTGATCCAAGGAAGGATATCCCGTGAACGCCCGCCCCGGTTCGCCCCGCCCCCATCGCGGGACCGTCCTGATCGTCATCCTCGTGCTCCTGGCGCTCCTGTCGCTCCTCGCAGTCTCGCTCGCCACCACCTCCGCGCTCGACAAGAATGTTTCCTTCAACTACCTAGATTCTGTCCGCGCTCGGCTCGTGGCCAAGGCGGGCGTCGAGTTCGCGATCTCCAAAATCGAGGCGATGGTCCAGCGGGGCAAATTCGACGATCCCGCGATGACCTACTGGGGATTGAAAACGGTCGAAAGGGGCGAGCCGGACACCGCGACTCCCATCACGCGAGCCCTCAATCCCTCGTATGCCATCGAGGATGAAGACGTCCAGAACCCCGATGACAGCCAGGTCACTCCCGCGAAATTCAAGTTGGACGACCGTGAAGTCGGAATCTCAGGCACCATGTCCTCGTGCGCTCATGGACTCCGGTCGGACGTGTTCAGGCTCCGGGTGGCGGACTCCAACAGCCGTCTATACGTGAATGACGG
>DATHFI010000425.1:0-8488 GCA_035490275.1 Planctomycetota bacterium | reverse complement strand
GGTTTTCCGTGTTGTCGTACACGCCCACGAGGAGCCCCAGCCCGAATCCCATGCCCAGCTTGTTGTCGGTGAACGTGCCGGTCGGGGAGGAGAAGCGCCAGTTCTCGTACGCGACGTCGATCCCCAGGCCCCCGGCCACGTGGGTGAAAAAGCCGGGCTCGCCGGCCGTGACGAACCGGAAGTCCTTGGCGAAGGCCACGCGGAAGCGCTGGAACCCCTGCTCGAGGTTGGCCTCCGGCTGGAACACGGTCTGCGCGGGGTCCGCGACGAGGTCCATGGCGTAGTTGATGTGGTAGGGGCGCGCGAAGCAGATCCCGACGGCCATGGGATTCTCCGCGTCTCCCACTTGGAAGACGAAGCCCAGGTAGGAGGGAATGACCGCGGGGTCGACGAGGATCGTCTCGGGGTTGACCGAGAACTCGATCGTGTCGTTCGGCCCGCGGTTCTGGTCCACGGGGAAGCCGAGGTAGGTCTGGTAGCAGAGCGACATCTGGTCGGGCTGGGTCGCGATGCCGGCGGGGTTGAGCCAGACGGAGATGGGGTCGTCCTCGAACGCGGTGTAGCTGCCGCCCATGCCCTTCGTGCGCGCGCCGATCTGCTGGTCCTGGGCCCAGGCCGAGGCGGCCATGGCGAGCAGAAGGGCGAGCAGAAGGGCGAGCGTGGACGCGTATCTCATGAGCGACCCCCCAAAGACAATCCCGGAAACCGGCAGGAGAATGTCTGCGGATGGTAGGGGCGGGGAGAGGGCCTGTAAAGCAAATTGTAACTCTCGCTGAGGCGTCCCTCGCGGACCCGCGTCGGGTGTCCGTTCCGTCCTTCGGGTGCTGTGTCAGTTCCGAGTTCCAAGACCCCGGACTACAGCTTCCCGAAGTTTCCAGCTTCGAGTTTCTCAGCCCGGAGTCACTCGAATGCCTCCGAGGACGGGGACTCGAACCTCGCAACTTCGGAAACCGGGATCTGGAATCTGGAATCTGGAATCTGGAAACTGACCCGCACCTTCCTTCGATCGCCCCTCCCGGTTCTGCGGAATTGGGATATCATGGGGAGGATATGCAAGCGTCGACGCTCCCGACCCGGGCGGCCGATGGGACCGGCGCCCTCTGGCTCGGTGGATTGCGGTGGGACGCTACGTGGCTCATCGGCAGCGCCGCGATCGTCCCGATCGTGCTCCTCTTCGTCTGGGCCGGGGTCCCGAACGGTCTGCTCAACCTCGGCGTCACCACGATCGTCGGGGGCCCCCACCTCTTCGCCACGTACAGCGCGACCTACATGGACCCGCGGTTCCGGCGTTCTCACCGGCTGATGCTGCTCCTGATATCGGTCCTCGTGCCGGTCGGGGTCGTCTGGATGACGCTGTACGACTTCCAGGCGCTGATGAGCTTCTTCATCTTCGCCGCCTCTCTCCACGTGCTCCAGCAGAACGCCTACCTGGCCGACGTCTACCGCCGGCGGGGCGCGCTGCCCGAGCGCAAGGGAGCGCGCTGGATCGACTACGCATTCCTGGGGCTGTCGTTCTATCCCATC
Organism: Planctomycetota bacterium; assembly: GCA_035490275.1. GTDB lineage: Bacteria > Planctomycetota > MHYJ01 > MHYJ01 > JACPRB01 > DASRJF01. The sequence continues at coordinate 6,964 of DATHFI010000425.1, read as the reverse complement.
GCCTCCTACAAGCTGGTGAACGGGGTCTTCCGCCTGGGAGATATCGAGATCCTGATCCCGCCCTTCTTCCGCACGGAGGCGACCTATTGGGTGGTGGGCATCGTCTTCGCGGTGCTCGCCGCGGCGTGGGTCACCAAGACGATCGACGAGCGTCGCCGCGGAGTCCTCAACGTCCCCAAGACGGTCCTCATCGGAGTCACGGCCGCGATCGCTTTCACGGTGCCCCTCGCCGCGGGAGGCGAACGTCTCGAGCTCGCCTTCCAGTCCGTCAACGCGTGGCACTCCATCCAGTACCTCGGCCTCGTCTGGTTCATCCAGTCGCTGCGGAAGGAGCGGGGGCAGATCGAATCCCCGTTCGTGAGGAAACTGTTCGGGGTGGGCCGCGGCGGGGGGCGGTATTACGGGTTCTGCTTCCTGGCCAGCCTGACGCTGCTGGCGGCGATGGTGGTCCTCTCCCAGGTCGACCCGTTCGGGCTCGGCTCCGCGGTCGCGTTCAACCGCTACTACTACATGGGCGTCCTGAGCTGCCTCCTCATCCACTACGCGCTGGACGCTTGGCTCTTCATGGCGGCGGGATTCCGCGGGGCGTCGGCGGAGCGCGTACCTTACGCGGCTTTTAGTTAGTTATCAGACTTTAGACTTCGGACTTGCTCTGTTGAAAACCCCTTCCTACACCACCAGGCCACGAGGACACCAAGCGGACCTCGATCGGTCGAGCGCCCGCCGGAAGGGACGGCCGGGAGAGCCGCGGGAGAAGGCGCCTTCTCTCCGCGGCTCTTCCCACCGTCCCAGGCCCCTTCGGGGCCGGTTCGTGGCCCTTCGGGCCACGAACGCCGGCGGGCGCATTCCAAGAATCCATCCTCTTTGTGGCTTTGTGACTTCGTGGTGGGGAGACGTTTTCAACAGGGCTACTTCGGACTTCAGAAGCTGTCAGCCGTTCGCCTCGGTCTGAAGTCTGATGTCTGATGTCTGAAGTCTGGGGTTTATCCCTTCCACCTGAAGTATCCCTTCCGGTGCTTTCGCGGAAATACCTCGGGGTGCAGGATCTCGGCCAGTATTTCAAGTCCGTCCACCAGTCGCGGCCCTGATCCATTGAAGTAGGAATGCCCGTCCGCGACGTACACCTCTCCATTCCGGACGGCCGGTATTCGGGCCCATTCCGGACGCGCGACCGCCGCCGGCAGCTCCCGACGGGTCCGCTCCAGGGTGAAGCCGCAGGGCATGACGATGAGCACGTCGGGGGCGGCTTCGAGGATCGCCTCCCAGGAGATGCGAATTGAATCGCGCTTCGGACGCGCGAGGTCGTCCCGGCCTCCCGCCATCGCGACCATCTGCGGCACCCAGTGGCCGCTGGCGAAGGGCGGATCGAGCCATTCGAGGCAGAAGACCCGGCGCTTCGACAGCGTGCGTGTCCGCTTGAGAACCCGCTGGACTCTCCGTCGAAGGTCGCTTTCCAGCGGCCGGGCGTCCGCTCCCGCCGCTTCGGCGAGCTCGCGCAGATCGGCGAACATCCCCTCGAAGTCGTGCGCGTGCTGGGGGACCACCTTGGGGCGCGGTCGGACCGCCGCCAGCACGGGACGCAGGTCCGTCGGCGGCGTGGCGCAGACGTCGCACAGGTTCTGGATGAGCAGGAGGTCGGGCCGCAATCCGGCCACGAGCGCGACGTCGACGCGATAAAGGCTTCGGCCCTCGCGGCCGGCCGCGGAGACGGCGCGATCGATCTCCGCGCTCGTCATCCGGTCGGGATCGATCACGCTCGTGGAGACGATCGGCTTGCGTTTCGCGGCGGGAGGGTAGTCGCACTCGTGTGAGACGCCGACGACGGAACGGCCGAGACCCAGGGCGTAGGCGAATTCGGTCCCGGTGGGATGAAAGGAGACGATTCGCACGCGCGGTCACTTCAAGAAGTTGAGTTTCTTGCCCCAAATGTGGTTGGGATATCGCTTCGCCGTTTCCCGGCATTGCTCGTAGATCCGTTCGACGTTCTTGGTCCGTTTGAAGTCGCAGACGCCGATCCAGTAGACCGACTCGGGCGCCGCATCCGTCTCCGGGAACTTCTCCGCGATCTCGGCATACCGGCGGGCCGCATCCTCCCACGCCCCCCGGTTGAAAGCCGCGCGGGCCCCGGCGAGGTGAATCTGCGCCGAGAACTCGTCGGGCGGAAGGTAGCCGATGAAGCGGTGGTGCTCCAGTCCCTCGCCGTCGAGGAAAACGAAGGTCGGTGTCCACGGGATCCGGAACCGCTTCGACAGCTCCCGCTCCGTCAGCACGTTCGCCCGGAAGGGCGCGACGTTCGCCCCTATCTCCTCCGCGACCGCTTCCACCGGAAAGGTCGCCTTGTCGAGTTCCTGGCAGGCGATTCAGTGCGGGCTGTGGAACTGGACCATCGCGAGGCGCCCCGGTTCCTTCGCCTTCGCGAGAGCCGCGTCGAGCGTCGTCTCCCAGGTGATCGGCATGGAGCGGAGTCTAGCTCGTCGACTCGGCTCGCGCCACCTTCGGGCCGCGACCGGTGTTACACTGGCGCCATGATCGCCGCCCTGGCCGCCCTCCTGGTCCTCCAGGCGAAGCCTCCGCCGCCGATCGCGACCACCAAGGAGGCGATGCAGAAGGTCCAGCTCATCGTCGGGGACTGGCGCGTGACCGCCATGCCGCGCGAGCTGAAACGGGACCCGTGGACCGAAAAGGCCTCGTGGAGTTTCAAGATCGAGAAGGACGTCTACTCGATCCGCCTCGCTGCGACCGACGCCGTTTTCTGGAAGGAGGCGACCCTCGCGTTCGACCTCAAGAACCAGGTCTACACCCTCGACGCGGAGCTCGCGGGCGGCGGCCAACGCCGATACGCGGGTAAGCTCGCCGACAAGGAGCGCGTCCTGACGCTCGAGGAAGTCACCGACGCCTGGCCCCGGGCGCGCGCCGTCTTCAGTCTCCTGCGCGACAACCGGTTCCTCATCGACCTCGAGGTCCAGTCCGCGAAGGAGAAGGACTGGAACACGCAGGCGCAGCTCGGATGCACGAAGGAAGGCGTGCCCTTCGTGCGCGGCGAGGGGCCCAAGTGCATCGTGACGGGAGGCGCGGGGACGATACCGGTGACGTACGGCGGGAGGACTTATTACGTCTGCTGCACCGGCTGCAAGGCATTCTTCAACGACGCGCCGGAGAAGGTGATCGCCGAGGCGAAAAAGGCGGGTTGGATCAAGGACTGAGCGACCGAAGCGCCGCTCTCCCGATCGCCCGGCCGTCCGAAATGCAATCGGGGATCCCCAGCCCACGATAGCCCGCCCCGGTGAAGAACAAGTTCGGGAGCGAGGTTCGCCGCGCCTCGATGTTGCGCACCCGGGCTTCGTGGCCCACGGCGTACACCGGATTGGCGCCCTCCCAGCGCCAGGCCTCCGCGACCTCCGGCTCACCCGTGATTCCCATCACGCGCTCCAGCTCGGCGCGCGCGCGGCCCACGAGCTCGGCGTCCGGCCCCTTCAACCCCTCGGGTGGGATGAAGCACCGGAAAAGAACGCGTCCCTCCGGCGCCCGGCCCTCGAACTTCGACGAGGACCACGTGCAGGCCAGGAGGTGCCGGACCTCCGCGCGCGGGATCACGAATCCGGTGCCGTCGAGTTCGCCCGGGACCGACGCGCGCGGGTAACCCAGCGACACCGTGGCGCTTCCCACGTAATCGATCGCGCGGAGCGCCTCCGCCAGCCCCTCGTCGAGCGGGCGGACGAGCTCCGCCGCCGCGGGGGCCGGGACGGCGAGCACGACCACGTCCGCGGCGATCGCTCCGCCGTCGAGCACGAGGCGGTATCCCCGCTCGATCCGCCGGACCGCCGCGCTCGTCCGGAATTCCACCTCGGGCATGCGCTCGACGAGCCGATCCACGAGGTCCTCCATTCCGCCCTTGAGCGAGACGAAAGGACTGACCGTCCCCGCAGGCGGGCCGCGACGGAGCGCGCGGATCAGGCTCCCCTGCTCGCGTTCCATTTCGAGGAACCGGGGGAAGGTGGATTTCAGCGAGAGCGCGTCGCCCGGCGCGAGGTGGATCCCCGCCATGAGCGGCTCCGCCAGTTTCTCGAAGGCCTCGTCGCCGAATCGGCGGCGGACGAAAGCTCCAAGCGATTCATCGTCGGCGGGAGGCGCGGGCTTCCGCCAGCGCTCCGAGAGCATCCGGAACTTTCCCCGCCAGGTGAAAAGCCGGCTCCGCAGGAGCGGCCAGGAGCGCGTCGGGACCGTCAGGTGGACTCCGTCGGGGACGGGATGAAGGATCCCCCCGGAAAGTACATGGACGCGCCGGCTCCGCGCCGGAATGATCCGCTCCGACAGTCCCGCTTCCCGGCAGAGCTCCACCGCCCCGGGCTTCGTGGTCAGAAACGAATCGGGGCCCCCCTCGAGGATCCATCCGCCCGCGCGTTTCGTGACGATAACGCCGCCCAGCCGGGGCCGCGCCTCCAGCAGCGTGACCCGGGCGCCGGCGCGATGGAGTTCCCACGCGGCAGCAAGACCGGCGATTCCGCCGCCCACGACAACGGCCCGCTTCATTTCAGGGCCTTGCGCACCGCCGAGGCGAGCGCCTCGATGAGGAGCGGCGAGTCGTTCAGCGATGGCGCGCGCGAGGCGCGGATGCCGATCGAGGCGGCGTGCCCCGCGTGGAGGATGTCGAGGTCGTAGAGCACCTCGACGTGGTCCGACACGAATCCGATGGGAGCGAAAACGACCTCCTTCACTCCCTGTCCGGCGAGCCGGTCGAGGACGGAATTGACGTCCGGCTCCAGCCAGGGCTGGGACGGATCGGGACTGCGGCTCTGGTAGGCAAAATCCCAGTCCAACCCGGGCCGCCGCTTGACGATCCCCTCGATCGTCTCCTTGATGTGGTCCGGATAGGGGGCGGAATTCTCGACCGGAATGCTGTGGGCCGTGAAGAGCACTTTCTTGCCGATCGGGAGCCGTTCCGCCCAGGCCTGGAGGAAGGAGGGCTCGCGATGCCACTGCATGATCTGCACGGCGTCCATGCCCTTCGGGAGCGCCTTGGCCATGGCCTCGTGGTAGCCGCTCACGCTGATCGGCGCGTGCTGGGGAGCCATCGGGAGCCCGACGAGCATGTCGATCCCGACGGACCGGGCTTCCTCGACGGCGTCCGCGATGAAGGGCCACCAGTAGCGCATCCCCACGAACACCGGGATGCCGAGCCAGTCCTGGAGATCCCGCGCCTGGCGCCTCGTGACCTCGGTCAGGGGCGAGCGGCCGCCGATCTTCCGGTACCGCTCCCGCACCTCCTCGATGAAGGCCGGGGTCGGGCGGCGCCGCTGGATGACGAAGCCGAGGAATTCGCCGACGTCCTCGACGCGCTCCGGGGTGCCGTGGGCCATCAGGAGGACGCCGGGAGTCATGACACCCTCCGCGCATGGACGCGTTCGATCGCCGCCGCTACATGCTCGACGGGAGTTTCGGGCAGGATGCCGTGCCCGAGATTGAAAATATGGCCGGGCCGCCCCGCGGCGCGGTCGAGCACCGCGTCGATCCGCCGCCCGAGTTCCGGCAGCGGCAGGAGCAGGGCGCTCGGATCGAGGTTGCCCTGGACGGCGACGTCCGGGCCGAGCCGGTTCCACGCGTCGGCGAGATCGACGCGCCAATCGAGCCCGATCACGTCGCCTCCCGCTTCGCGCATCAGCTCCAGCAGGGCCGCCGTCCCCGTTCCGAAATGGATCGTCGGGACTTTTCCCCGGAGCGCCTCGAAGACGCGCCGCATGTGGGGCTGGACGAAACGGCGGTAATCGTCCACGCCCAGGACGCCGACCCAGCTGTCGAAAACCTGGACGATGGCGGCGCCCGCCGCGGCCTGCGCCGACAGGTGGGCCGCGACCGCGTGGCCCAGCCTCGTCATCAGATCATCCCACGCGCGCGGCTCCGTTCCCATGAACCGCTTCACTTTCGCGTAGTCCTTGGAAGGGCCTCCTTCGACGAGGTACGTGGCGAGCGTGAAGGGAGCGCCGGCGAACCCGATGACCGGCATGCGCCCCTCGAGCTCGCGCCGCAGGATCCGGATCGCGCCGAGAGGGCCGCGCAGGTCCCGCTCGGGTTCGACCGGCCGGAGCGCGGCGACGTCGGCGGCGGTCCCGACGGGATTGAGGATCCGCGGACCTTCCCCGGGGGCGAACTCCACCTTGATCCCCATCGGAAGGAGAATCTGGAGGATGTCGGAGAAGACGATCGCGCCGTCGAGGCCGGGCAGCGCTTTCACCGCGGTCATCGCCGCGGCGGCGGCCAGCTCGGGGTCGGCGCAAATCTCGAGGATCGAGTGGCTCTTTCTCAACTCCCGGTATTCGGGAAGGAACCGGCCCGCCTGGCGCATGAACCAGACCGGAGTCTGGTCGACCGGTTTCCGCTGGGCGGCTTGGAGGAGACGGAAAGAAGCGCTCACGACGACGGAGACTACCATACGCGGAGGCGAAAATTGCCTCCGGAGAGCGGAGGGACGGTACAGTACTCGCGATGAAAATCGAGTGCGCCCGCTGCGGGCGGGCCGTGGCGCCGGGGGACGATTTCTGCTCCGGATGCGGGTTCGACCCCGTGAACGACCCCGGCAAATTCGGCCCCTTCGACATCCTCGAAAGGCAGGGCCGGGGAGGCCTTTCGGTTGTCTTCAAGGCCAGGCGGAACGGGACCGTGGTGGCCCTCAAGGTGCTGGAATCGACCCGCCAGAAGCGGCTCGACCAGTTCGCCCGCGAGGTGTCGGTCATGTCGTCGCTCTCCCATCCGAACATCGTGAAAGTCCACGGCTCGGGGGAAATTGACGGCCACCGCTTTCTCGCGATGGAATTCATCGAGGGCACGCCGCTCGACGCGGCCCTGCGCCGGCGCCTCCTCGGCGTCCCGGTCGCCGTCGCGGTCGTGGCCCAGATCGGCCGGGCGCTCCACCATCTCCACCAGAGGGGGTACGTCCACCGCGACGTGACGCCGGGGAACATCCTGCTCG
>DATHFI010000424.1:0-5048 GCA_035490275.1 Planctomycetota bacterium | reverse complement strand
CATCACGCCCTCGACGAGCCCGACGGTGACGCTCGGCCAGCTTCCCTTCTCGCCGCGCGCCAAGCGCGTCATCGAGCTCGCCTCGGAGGCGGCCAGCCAGCTCGGCCACGACGTCATCGGCACCGAGCACCTGCTCCTCGGGCTCCTGAAGGAGAACGAGGGGATCGCGGCCCAGGTCCTGACCAACCTCGGGCTCAAGCTCGACGAGGTCCGGGACATGGTCCTCGAGGTCCTCGGCGCGGACATGCAGCAGGACGTCGACGACAAGCTCAACCAGAAGGCCTCGAAGTCGAAGACCCCGGCGCTCGACGCCTTCGGCCGCGACCTGATCGACCTGGCGAAGGAGCATAAGCTCGACCCGGTCATCGGCCGCCGGAAGGAGATCGAGCGCGTGATGCAGATCCTCTCGCGCCGGACGAAGAACAACCCCGTCCTCCTCGGCGAGGCGGGCGTGGGCAAGACGGCGATCGTGGAGGGGCTGGCGCAGGACATCATCAACGGAAACGTCCCCGAGGTGCTCAAGGACAAGCGCCTCGTGGTCCTCGATCTCGCCCTCATGGTCGCGGGCACCAAGTACCGCGGCCAGTTCGAGGAGCGCATCAAGGCCGTGATGAACGAGGTGCGCCGGGCGAAGAACATCATCCTCTTCATCGACGAACTGCACACGCTGGTCGGCGCGGGAGGCGCGGAGGGCGCCATCGACGCCGCCAATGTGCTGAAGCCCGCCCTTTCGCGGGGCGAGATCCAGTGCATCGGCGCGACGACCCTCGACGAGTACCGCAAGTACATCGAGAAAGACGCCGCGCTCGAGCGCCGCTTCCAGACGATCGTGGTCGACCCGCCGAACCGCGAGGAGAGCCTCGAGATCATGAAGGGCCTGCGGGACAAGTACGAGGCCCATCACCGGGTCCGTTACACGGACGAGGCCCTCGAGGCCTGCGTCGACCTCTCGACCCGCTACATCAACGGCCGTTTCCTGCCCGACAAGGCCATCGACGTGATGGACGAGGCGGGCGCGCGCGTCCGGCTCCAGTCGATGGTCTCGCCGCCCAATATCAAGGAGCTCGAGACCGAGATCAAGAAGCTCGAGAAGGAGAAGGACGAGGCGATCAGCCTGCAGGAGTTCGAGCGGGCGGCGCAAATGCGCGACAAGGCGATGCAGCTCAAGCGGAACAAGGACACGATCCTCAAGGAGTGGCGCGAGCAGAACAAGGAGTTCGACGGCGTCGTGGACGCCGAGGTCATCAGCCAGACCGTCTCCATGATGACCGGCATCCCGCTCACGCGGATCGAGAAGAAGGAGGCCGAGCGCCTGCTTCACCTCGAGGACGAGCTCCACCGGATCGTGATCAGCCAGAACGAGGCCGTCGGCGCCATCTCGCGCGCCATCCGCCGGTCCCGCGCGGGCCTCAAGGATCCCCGCCGGCCGATCGGGAGCTTCGTCTTCCTCGGGCCCACGGGCGTGGGGAAGACCCTCATGGCCAAGGCCCTCGCCAAGATCATGTTCGGCGAGGAGGACGCGCTCATCATGATCGACATGAGCGAGTACATGGAGAAGCACAACGTCTCCCGGCTCATCGGCGCGCCCCCGGGCTACGTCGGGTACGAGGAGGGCGGCCAGCTGACGGAGAAGATCCGGCGCCGGGGCTATTCCGTGGTCCTCTTCGACGAGATCGAGAAGGCCCACTCCGACGTCTTCAACATGCTCCTCCAGATCATGGAGGAGGGGCGGCTCACCGATTCGTTCGGCCGCCACGTGGACTTCCGCAACACGATCCTCATCATGACCTCGAATATCGGCGCGGACGTGCTGAAGAACCAGACGACCCTCGGCTTCAAGAAGGTCAACTCCGACGGCAGCTACCTGGCGATGAAGGAGATGCTGACGAAGGAAGTGGAGAAGCACTTCCGGCCGGAGTTCCTGAACCGGCTCGACGACGTCATCGTCTTCCGCCCGCTGAGCCGCGAGGACCTCACCCACATCATCCAGCTCGAGATGAAGGGCGTCGAGGTGCGCGTCGCCAAGAAGGGGCTCCGCATCGAGCTCACGCCCGAGGCGACGGAGTACCTCATCGACCAGGGGTACAACCCCGATTACGGGGCCCGGCCGCTCAAGCGGGCCATCGAGAGGCTCATCGAGGATCCCCTGTCGGAGTCGATCCTCAGGGGCGAGTTCCTGGACGCCAAGGAGATCAAGATCCGGCTCAAGGACAAGCACCTCTTCTTCGACCCGGTCATGGCCGAAAAGAAGGACAAGGCGGTGACGGCCGAGGAGAAGAAGTAGGGGGCCTTGGGCCAGTTTCCAGCTTCCAGTTCCCAGATCCCAGCTCTCGAAGTTTCGAGCCGCGAGCCGGATTGAATTGGCGGAGACCTACGGGAGGTTCTTTCGTCTGGAAATCAGGCTTGAAACTCGAAGCTTCAGAAACTGGGACCTGGGAACCGGGGTCTGGATGCTGGCCCTCTTGTGGACGAGTCGGCTTCAAGGAATTCCCACCCTCGACGTAACATATTCGGGAGTTACCGGGGTTTCCGCCGCCGTTCCGCGCGGCGTCGTATTTATTTCGGGAACGGAGAGCCCATGAGGACTCGCAGCGCCGTCGTCACCGCCCTCCTCGCCCTCGTCCTGCTCGGCGCCCGGCAGGAGCCGGCGGCGGGCGACCCCGTCCTGAAGGCCATGCAGGCGGAGCTGGACCGCGCCTTCGCCAAGCTCAAGAACTCCGGCGAGTCCCCGCTCTATTACCTCTGCTACCGGGTCTACGAGACCGAATCCGTTTCGGTCTCGGCCACCTACGGGGCCATCGACAACCAGCGGCGGAGCGAGAAGAGCCGGTCGCTCGACGTGGAACTGCGGGTCGGCAACCCCAAGCTCGACAACACCCACAAGATCCGGGACGAGGGATGGGATCCGAGCGACCGGTCCGGCCGGTCCGGGGCCCCCCAGATGCCGGTGGAGGACGACGAGACGGCGATCCGGAACGCGCTGTGGCTGACCACGGACGCCCATTTCAAGTCCGCCCAGAAACGGTACGTCAAGGTCAAGGCGAACAAGGCGGTCAAGGTCGAGGAGGAGGACACCTCCGACGACTTCTCGGTCGAAAAGGCGCAGGTCTTCAGCGGGCCGCCCGCCCCGTTCGCGATCGACCGGCCCGGCTGGGAGCAGCGCCTGCGCAAGCTCTCGATGATCTACCGGGACTACAAGGACGTCTTCAACTCGTCGGTCTCCTTCGCCGCCGTCCGCACCCGGCGGTGGCTCGTGAACACCGAGGGCTCCCGGATCCAGGACGAGCGCATCCAGTACCGGCTCTTCACCGTCGCCGCGACGGTCGCCGACGACGGCATGGAACTCTCGCTCTACGACGGCGTCGAGGCGGCGACTTCCGACGCGCTCCCCGACGACGCGCGGATGCAGGAGACCGTGAAGACCATCGCGAAACAGCTGACCGAGCTGCGGGCCGCGCCGGTCGCGGACACCTTCGCGGGTCCCGCGATCCTGCGGTCGAAAGCGGCGGGGGTCGTCTTCCACGAGATCTTCGGCCACCGCATCGAGGGCCACCGGCAGAAGGACGAGGAGGAGGGACGGACGTTCGCCAAGAAGGTGGGGCAGTCGGTCATGCCCGACTTCATCACCGTCGTGGACGATCCCCCGCGCGAATTCCTGGGCAAGGTCCCCTTGAACGGGCACTACCAGTTCGACGACGAGGGCGTCCCCGCGCAGAAGGTGACGCTGGTCGACAAGGGGATCCTGCGGAGCTTCCTCATGGGGCGTTCCCCCGTGAAGAACTTCCCCAATTCCAACGGGCACGGGCGGTGCTCCCCCGGGAATTCGCCCGTCGCGCGGCAGGGCAACCTCATCGTCGACTCCACGAAGCGCGTCCCGTACGCGAAGCTCCGCGAGATGCTGCTCGAGGAGATCAAGAAGCAGGGAAAGCCTTACGGGCTCATCTTCGATGACATCGCGGGCGGATTCACGATGACGCAGTCCTTCCTGCCCCAGTCGTTCAAGCTGCTGCCGCTGCGCGTCTGGCGCGTCTACCCCGACGGCAAGCCCGATGAGGTCCTGCGGGGCGTGGACATCGTCGGCACGCCGCTGGCGTCGCTCGAGAAGATCCTCTGCGCGGCGGACGACGACGACGTCTTCAACGGCACGTGCGGCGCCGAGTCGGGATGGGTCCCGGTCGCGGCCTGATCGCCGAGCCTGCTCGTGGGGACGATCGAGGTCGAGCGCCAGCAGAAGAGCCAGGACCGGCCGCCGCTGCTGCCGGCCCCGCGCCACGATCCGGACGATCCGTCGAGGAAGGACAAAAAGGGAGGACAGCCGTGAGGATCGCCTTCGCGTCCCTGCTCCTGCTCGCGGCGGGGGCCGCCCCGCAGGACGACGACGACCTCATCTTCCGGGTTCTCCGCGACGAGCGGCAGCGCTCCATCGAGCGGCTCAAGCTCGAGAAGAGCGGCCCGCCTTACTACCTCGAGTACACCGTGACGGAGTCGGAGACGTTCCAGGTCAGCGGCTCCTTCGGCGCCGTGACCGGTCGGGGAGGCGGCAAGTCCCGGTACTGCTCCATCGACCTCCGCGTCGGGGACCGCACCCTCGACAACACGAACTTCGCGGGCGCCAACTCGGGCGGCGGGACGTCGCTCACCGTGGACGACGATTACGACGCGCTGCGCCACGAGCTGTGGCTGGCGACGGACCGGGAGTACAAGAGCTCCATCGAGGAGCTGGAGAAGAAGAAGGCGTTCCTCCAGCAGAACACGGTCCAGGACCGGCCCGACGACCTTTCCGTGGAGGAGCCCGTCGTGCTCGTCCGACCGACGGTCAAGCTGGAGGTCGACCGGGACCGGTGGTCGTCGGCGGTCCGGAAAGTCTCCGCCGTCTTCCGGGAATTCCCGAAAATCCAGAAATCGATGGTGACCTTCTACTCCCGCTCCGAATCGAAGTGGTTCCTGAACAACGAAGGCTTCAAGAACCGCGGGGGCGAGGTCAACATGGCCCTCATCATCGGGGCCCTCATCCAGGCGGACGACGGCCTGAAGCTGTCGGACGCGGA
>DATHFI010000423.1:0-2084 GCA_035490275.1 Planctomycetota bacterium | reverse complement strand
CGACGCGCGCGATCGAGACGAGCGCGTCCTTGTCTTCGAGGCCGATCAGCCGCACGCCCTGCGTGTTCCGGCCCATGACGCGCACTTCCTTCACCGCGATGCGCACCACCTGGCCGCCCGACGTGATCATGATGAGATCGTCCTCCTCCCGCACCGCCTTCGTCCCGACGACCTTCCCGTTCCGCTCCGTCGCCTTGATGTTGATGATCCCCTTGCCGCCGCGCGCCTGGAGCCGGTACGCCTCCACCGCCGAGCGCTTGCCGTACCCCTTCTCGCAGGCGGTCAGGATCGTCACCCCGGGCTCGAGGATGATCATGTCCACGACCCGGTCCTCCGGATCGAGGCGGATCCCCACCACGCCGTACGTCGCGCGCCCCATCGGACGGAGGTGCGTCTCCGGAAACCGGATCGACATCCCGTCGCGCGTCCCGAGGACGATCTCGTCGCTCCCCGTCGTCGTCGCCACGCCGATGAGCGCGTCCCCGTCCTCGAGATTGATCGCGATGATGCCCCCCGCCCTCGGATTCCCGTACGCGGCCAGCTCCGTCTTCTTCGCCAGCCCGCGCGCCGTCGCCATCACGAGGTAGCCCGTGTCGAAGCTCTTCACCGCCACCGTCGAGGTGATCCGCTCGTCCGCCTTCAGGGCCAGGATCGTCGCGACGGGCTTGCCCCGCGCCGTGCGGTCGAGCTGGGGCAGGTCGTACACCTTCCGCCAGTGGACGCGCCCCGTGTTCGTGAAGAAGAGGATATAGTCGTGCGTCGAGGCGATGAAGAGCCGCTCGATGAAGTCGGTCTCCTTCGTCTCCGCCCCGATGATCCCCTTGCCGCCGCGCCGCTGTTTCCGGTAGCTCGCGAGCGGCAGCCGCTTGATGTAGCCGAGGTGCGAGAGCACCACGACCATTTCCTCGTCGGGGATGAGCTCCTCGCGGGCGAAGGCCTGGACCTCCTCCGCCTGGATCTCCGTCCGCCGCTCGTCCGAGGCCTTCTTCAGCTCGTGGAGGTCCTCCCGGATGATGTCGTTCACGAGCCCCGCGTCCGCGAGGATCGCCTTGTACTCCGCGATCTTCGTCCGCAGCTCCGCGAGATCCGCCGCCAGCTTCTCCCGCTCGAGGCCCGTCAGCTTCGAGAGGGTCATCCGCAGGATGGCCTCCGCCTGGAGCGCCGTAAAGGCCCACCGCTCCATGAGCCCGGCCTTCGCCGTCGCCGGCGATTCCGCGGCCCGGATCAGCGCGATGACCTCGTCGATGACGTCGAGCGCCTTGACGAGTCCCTCGAGGATGTGCGCCTCGCGCTCGGCCTCCTCCAGGAGGTACCGCGTGCGGCGCCGGATGACCTCGCGCCGGTGGTCGAGATACTCCTGCAGGAGCTCGCGCAGGGTCAGCGTCACGGGCCGGCCGTCGACGAGCGCGATGTTGATGATCGAGAACGTTTCCTGGAGCGAGGACATCGCGTAGAGCTGGTTGAGGATGATGGCGTCGTCCTCGCCCTTGCCGCACTCGATGACGACCCGCATGCCGGTCCGATCGCTCTCGTCGCGGATGTCGCTGATCCCCGTGATCTGCTCGTCCTTCACGAGCTCGGCGATCCGCTCGATGAGGGACGACTTGTTCACATTGTAGGGGATCTCGTCGATGATGATGTGCTTCCGCCCGGCCTTCACCTCCTCGACGTGGACCCGGCCCCGGACCGTGATGAGCCCCCGCCCGGTGTCGTAGGCTTCGCGCACCCCGGCGGCGCCGCAGATCACGCCGCCGGTCGGGAAGTCGGGCCCCGGCACGTGGGTCATCAGCTCGGCGATGCTCGTGTTCGGATCCTGGATCAGGTGGATCAGGGCGTCGCAGATCTCCCCGAGATTGTGCGGAGGAATCGAGGTGGCCATGCCGACGGCGATCCCCATCGCGCCGTTGCAGAGAAGGTTCGGGAACTTGCTCGGCAGGACGACCGGCTCCTCGAGCGTCGCGTCGTAATTCGGCTGGAAGTCGACCGTGCGCTTCTCGAGGTCCTCGAGCATCTGCGAGGCCCAGGAGGTCATGCGGGCCTCGGTGTATCGCATGGCGGCCGGCGGGTCCCCGTCGATGGAGCCG
>DATHFI010000422.1:0-2121 GCA_035490275.1 Planctomycetota bacterium | reverse complement strand
CTGACCTTCGGCATCATCGCCCTGCTCGATCGGACCGGAAGGAAGCGTGACGACCAACCCCGGTGACCGCGGGCCCGCGCGGATCCTCGACGGCCTCGCACTGGGGGTCTTCGCCGGCCATGCGTCCTTGCGGCTCGCGCTGCGGGGCGGAGAGGGGGCCTGGGGCTCCGATCTTTCAGCCCACCTCCTCGTGCCGCTGGGCGCCGGAGCGTGGCTCGCGGCTCGCGCCCTCGAGCGCCGGCTCACATGGCGACTCACCGGTCTCGAGATTCCGCTCGCGGTCCTCGTGATCCCCGCCCTGCTCTCGATGTACTGGGCTTCCTTCCGGCTGGGGGCGTTGGATGGAGCGGCGGGCCTCGCCTCCGCCGCGCTGGCCGTACCCCTGGCGGTTCACCTGTTCGGCCCCGGGCGGCGCCACCTTTACCTGGCGTTGCTCCGGGCGCTGATCTTCGTCGTGGCCCTTTACGGAGTCGTTCAATACGTCCAGCTTCGCCATCTTCCGGAAAAGGCCGAGGCGCGCATGGCCGTCGCGGAGGCGCCCGACGCCGGCGAGTTCGAAGGGCGCATGAAGGCCGGGGAGCCATGGAGCACGCTGCACTATCCGAACACGTTCGCGGGGTTCCTCGTCCTCACGCTCCCCTTCATCCTCGGAACCGTGTGGGAATCTCGAAATCGATTCGCCGCCGGGGTGTCCGCGCTCACCCTTGGACTCGGCCTGTTCGGCCTGGGGGCCAGCGGTTCCCTGGGCAGCTGGGTTGCCGCCTCGGCGGCGGCCGCGGCCTTCGCCTTGCTTGAAGTCCTGCGCCGAAAACCGGGGTGGAAGCGACCCGTCCTCGCGACGCTGGCCGGGGTTTTCATGATCCTGGTCATCCTCGTCGCGGCGGGACCCCTGTCGCCGAAAGCCCTGGCGCGGCGCTCGGAGTCCATGGCCAAGCGCGACGTCTACTGGGACGCGGCGGCGCGCGTGGCCAAGGCCCACCCCCTCGGCATCGGCATGAACAACTTCGAGGACTACTATCCTCAATACAAGGACGACCGCCAGGAGGAAGTCCGCAACGCCCACAACGATTATCTGCAGATCCTCGCCGAGCTCGGCATCGCCGGCCTGCTCGGGTTTCTCGCGCTCCTCGTCGTGGCGGGAGGCCTCGCGCTGAAAGCGCCGTGCGAGGAACCTGCCGAGGCGACAACGGGCCCGTCGCTTCCCGCCTGCATCGGCATCGGCGCGGGGTTCCTCGTCGCCTTTGGATTGCAGGGCATTTTCAACGGAGGCGGCGTGGCGCTCGCGATGACCGCGGCCGGGATCGGGGGATTTCTCATCGCGGCCCGGGCGGGCGCCGGGGGAACGTTCACGCGAATCGGCCTCGCGGCCGGCCTGGCGGGAGCCGCGGTCCACTTTCTCGTGGATTTCGATTTCTACGATCCCGCGTTCCGTCACTTCTTCATGTTGTCGCTGGCCGCGCTGGCATTGACCACGCGGCTCGAGGCCCCGGGCGTCACGGGCGTGGCGGTCCCGGCCGTCGGCGCGATCCTCTGCTTCGTGCTCGTCCTGCCGCTCGGCTTCGCCGTCGCGCCCCGGTTCCTGGAGGCCGAGGGGCTCCCGGCGCGCGCCGCCCAGGCCGAGAAGGACGGGAAGCCCGAGGAAGCGGATGCCGCGTGGGAGGCCGCGGCACTCGAGAATCCCCTCGATCCGGAACCCGTCTTTCAACGGGGCCTGCGGCACTTCGAGGCGTGGAGGCGGATCGCGGCCGCGCCGGCCTCCCCGGAAACCGCCGGGGATGAGTCGCGACGTTCCGATCTCGCCGTTGCCTTGCTGGATGAGGCCCTGCGCCGCCGCCCCCGGGCCGCGGGAATCGCCTGCTGGCTCGCGACCGCCCACGAATTCATGGCGCGCCGGGCCGGCGCCTCGGAAAAGGGTCGGGATGGATTCCATGGCACCACTGCGGCGTTGCATGCGACCGCGGCCGAGAAAAACGCGCGGCTGGCGGTCGAGCTCTACCCGACGCGCGCCAGGAACCAGTACCTCCTCGGCCGCATTCTCGACGCGTTCGGACGTCCCGAGGAGGCGGCGGCCTGCTTCCGCGAAGCGCTCCGCCTCAGCGCCCTGGCCCGATCCGTGCCCCG
>DATHFI010000421.1:0-2579 GCA_035490275.1 Planctomycetota bacterium | reverse complement strand
GTGCGGACTTTTCTGACGTGGGCGGTTCCGAGGATCCGCGTGGAGATCGACGGGAACCGGGTGGCCGAGGACGCGGCTTGGGTCATCGTGTCGAACGTGCGCAGCTACGGGGGACCGATCGTCTTCACGCCCGAGGCGAGGTACGACGACGGGCGCTTCGAGGTGATGATCCAGCGGCGGCGGCACAAGGTGGACACGATGCATCTCTTCGGGTCGTCGATGCTTTCATGGGCCTTGGGACTCGAGGCGCGTCCGGCCGACGTGACGTATCACCAAGCGCGCCGCGTCCGCCTCGCCTCATCGGACGGCCGCCCCGTGGCGCTGCAGGTCGACGGCGACCCCGGCGGATTCCTTCCGGCGGAGCTCGAAATGGCGCCCGGCGGAATCCGGATCCTGGGGCCTTGAGGCGGCGCGGATTCAGCGCAACCCGCTCGTGCCCGGGCGCTGCAATCCGTACTGCGCGATCTTCTTGCGCAGCGTGAGGCGGTTGATGCCGAGGATTTCGGCGGCCTTCACCTGATTGCCGCCGGTCATGTCGAGGGCGCGCCGGAGCAGCGCCTTCTCCCACTTCTCCTCGACCACGCGGTACAGGCTCCCGCGCGGCGCGTCGGGCGCCAGCGCGATCTGATCGACGACCTCGGCCACCCGGTCGTCCGGGTCCCCGGATCCCGGGGACCGGGGCCGGATCAGCGACTCCGGGAGATGCTCGGGCAGGATCGTCCGCTTCCGGGCGAGGACGACGCCGCGCTCGATCGCGTTCCGGAGCTCGCGCACGTTCCCCGGCCACGCGTGGTGCTTCAGCGTTTCGAGCGCCGCCTGGCTGATGCCCTCCGATCCCCACTGCTCGATGAAGTGGGCGACCAGCAGGGGGATGTCCTCCCGCCGGTCCCTCAGCGGCGGGATGTCGATCCGCACCACGTTGAGCCGGAAGTAGAGGTCCTCGCGGAAGGCTCCCGAGGCGACGCGCGCCTCGAGGTCGCTGTTCGTGGCGGAGAGGATCCGCACGTCGACGGCGACGCGGTCGGTGCCCCCGACGCGGGACAGGGTCCGGTCCTCAAGGAAGCGGAGGAGCTTCACCTGGGTGGCCACCGGAACGTCGCCGATCTCGTCGAGGAAGAGCGTGCCGCCGTCCGCGATTTCGAACTTGCCCCGTTTCTGCCGGAGCGCGCCCGTGAAGGCGCCCTTCTCATGTCCGAAGAGCTCGCTCTCGAGGAGCGTCTCGGGGATCGCCGCGCAGTTCACCGGCTCGAAGGGGCCGCTGGCCCGGCGGCTGCTCACGTGGAGGGCGCGCGCCAGCAGCTCCTTGCCCGTGCCGCTCTCCCCCACGAAGAGCACCGTGGCGTCGCTCTCGCACACGGCCGCGACCTTGCGGAAAACCTCCTGCATCCCCGGCGTGCGCCCCACGAGGCCGCCGAACGAGGCCTCGCGCCGAAGCCGCTCGACCTCGCGGCTCGCCTGCGGCCCCGACAGTACGGACTCGATCAACCGCCGGGCTTTCGCGAGGTCGACGGGCTTGGCGAGGTAATCGACGGCGCCGAGCTTCACCGCGCGCACGGCGGTCTCCAAGGTCCCGTGCGCCGTGATGATGATCACGCGCGCCTCCGGCCGCAGCTTCCGGATCTCCTCGAGCGCCGTCAGCCCGTCCATCCCCGGAAGCTTGACGTCGAGGATGATCAGGTCGGGAGGTTCCTTCCGGGCCAGCTCGAGCCCCTGCTCCGCCGTCGGCGCCGACCGGACGGCGTGGCCAAGGGAGGTCAGAAATTTCTCGAAGGCCCAGATGATGGACTGCTCGTCGTCGATGACCAGGACGGTGCCCATGCGCGCTGCACATCCTACACCGGAGGGCCCTGAAGGAGAGGCTTCGCCACCCTACAGGGCAGGCCCCGAAGGACGCGCTTCGCTTGCCTTCAGGACCTTGCCTCCGGCAGGTCGATCCAGAAGGTCGAGCCCCGCTCGGAGGTCTCGAAGCCCGCGGCGCCCCCGTGGTCCTCGACGATGCGCTTGGTGAGCGCGAGGCCGAGGCCCACGCCGTCGGGCCGGCCCGTCACGAAGGGTTCGAAGATCCGGTCGCGCAGGTCCGGAGGCACGCCGCCCCCGGTGTCGGCCACGCTCAGCCGGACCGACCCGCCGCGCCGCGCGAGCGCGACGGTCAGCGTCCCCCCCTGCGGCATGGCCTGCGCCCCGTTCAGGATGAGATTCATCGCGGCCCGCTTGAGGCGGTTGTCGTCGCCGGGGACCGGGGGCACCTCGACGAACCGGCGTTCGACGGCGACGCCGAGGTGGCCCAGCTGGCGGGAGAGGAGGTCGAGCACCTCGCCCACGGCGAGATCGAGGCGGACGGGATCGCGGGGCGTCGGCCCGGGGCGCGCCGCCGCCGAAAGCTCGGTGGCGACGAGGTCGAGCCGCTCGATCTCGCGCAGGACTAGGTCGTACGGCTCGCGCTCCCCCGCGGCCTTCTCCTCGCGCAGCATCTGGACGGTCATCTTGATCGCCGAGAGGGGATTCTTGATTTCGTGGGCGACGCCCGCGGCGAGGCGGCCCATGACGGCCAGTCGCTCGGAGCGGCGCAGGGTCTCGAG
>DATHFI010000420.1:0-5176 GCA_035490275.1 Planctomycetota bacterium | reverse complement strand
GGACGCGCGCGATTTCACCCTGAAATTCATGAAGGGCGATTCTTTTCTGATGGAAATCCTGCGGACCGGGCGCCTCCTCGACGGACTCCAGGTACACGAGATCCTGAAGCATGGCCGCGCGAAGAGTCGACGTCGTCGAGGTTCCCGGGGGTGAATTCCACAATCGATGGATGGAGGCCCAGGATCGAATCAAAGGAGTGGATCGCGAACTGCAGGCCGGCTTCCCCGGCAACGCCCTCATCCTGGCCGTGCAAGCCGTGATCGCCGCCAACGACGCCTTCACGATCCGTAATCTGGGCGAACGATGCGCTTCAGACCGGCATGAAGACGCGGAAGCGGTTTTTGCCCGAGTCAAAGCGGTGCCCGGAACGAAGGAAGCCCGCGGCCACCTTGTGAAACTGCTGAAGGCCAAGGGATCGATCGAGTACTCCGGCAAGCCGGTGGATCGCGAGAAGGCTCAGCGACTCTCGGAACACGCGCGACGGTTCGTCGAATTCGTGAGGAAGAACCTGAAGTGACCGGCAGGTTTGCCGAGAATCAAGAATCCAGAATCGGCGACGGAGCCCGGCTTAACCCATCTCCGGCGGGATCCACAGCACCTTGGTCGGGTTCGACACCACCTCCACGATCCCCTGCGCCAGCGCCGCCCCCATCTTGTGCTTCAGCGTCCCCTTCCCCCCCTTGCGCTGGATCACGATCGCCTCGAACTCCGCCGGACGCTCCGACAGCTCCCGGTTCCCCCCCATCACCCCGTCCAGGTACTTCTTCACCCGGTCCTCCAGCTCCCGCCGCGCCACCACCACCAGCCGCTTCATGTCCGACTGGATCTCCCGCACGATGACCTCCACCGTCGGAGGTTGGGTCAGCGAGAATCCGAGAATCTTGTACGTCACCGGACCCGACGGTCCCGGCGGTACCGCCGCGGGCATCGACGGAGTCGACGCCGGGGCCCGCTCCGACCCCGCCGCCGCCGCCACCAACCGCGGGTCGTACCCCATCTTGCGGGGCCCCGCCGAAATCACCATCCCCCCCACCTCCGCCACCGGCCTCGACGCCGTCTGCGGCGTCCCCTTCGGCGGAGGCCGGAAGACCGCGTGCTCCTCCTCCGGAGCCTTCCCCCCCATCGTGAAGAAGGCCCGCGTCATCGTCGAGTCCCCCGTCCGACGCCGCACGCCGTCCATGAAGAGGATCAGTTCCTCCTCCACGTCCTTCAAATCCTTCAGCGGGATCCGTGCCGGCAGCGCCGACCCCGGCGCCGATCCCCGCACCATTTGAATCACCACGATGTCCTCGCCGCCCTCCATCCGCACGTGGAGGAACTCGTAGAAGAGGTCCGGGTCGAGGCTCGACCCGATCCTCTGCCGGTTGTGCACCTTCTCGACCCGCCGTTCCGCCACAGCCCGCCCCCTTCCCTATTCCACCACCGGCCGGTACTCGTGCGGCCGCTTCCTCACGATCTCCGTCCGCACGAGCGAATCGCCCTTCCGGATCGCGTCGACCACCGACATTCCCTCGATCACCCGCCCGAAGACGACGTGCTTCCCGTCCAGGTGCGGCGTCGGCTTGTGGGTGATGAAGAACTGGCTCCCGTTCGTGTCCTTCCCGCTGTTGGCCATGCAGAGCGATCCCCGGAAGTGGCGCCGGTGCCCCGGCTCCAGCTCGTCCTTGAAAGAATACCCCGGCCCGCCCGATCCGTCATTCTTCGGGTTCTTGTCCCGGCTCAGCGGATCGCCTCCCTGCACCATGAAATCGGCGATCACCCGGTGAAACGTCGTCTCGTCATAGAAGCGCTTCCCGCAGAGGTCGATGAAGTTCGCCACCGCGTTGGGCGCCTCGTTCTCGAAGAGCTCCACGACGATCTCCCCCTTCGACGTGACGATCTTCACGCGCGGCAGGTCGTCCGCCTTCGCCTCCGCGGCCCGCTTCTTCTGCTCCTCCTCCCAGTCCTTCGCCTTCCCCTTCGCCTCCTCGAGGGTCCGCTCGACCTCGCGCGTCAGCGAGGGCTCGAGGCGCCCCTTCTTCGAGGCGGCCTCCTCGAGGCGCGCCACGGCCGTCGGGAAGGCGTTGAGGTCGTAGAGGCACATCCCGTCGATGGCGATGGCGACCGCGTGGGCCGCATCCTCTTTCAGGATCTCGGTGGCGATGGCCCGTGCCTCCTCGTACCGTCCGAGCTTGCGGATGATCCCCGCCCTCCGGAGCAGGATCCCAGCGTCCTTCGGCCACGCCGCGCGAGCGGCCTCAAGGTCCTCCAGGGCCTTGTCCTCGTCCCCCAGGGTCTCGTGGAGCCGACTCCGCGCTTCGCGGAGCCCGGGATCCTTGGGGTCGGCGTTGATCTTCGTGTCGAGCTCGGGGGCGATCCTCCCGGCGATGCGCTGGGCGTCCTCCTGGATCCCCTGGATGCGCGCCTGGAGGGGTTTGAGCTCACGCTCGAGCGCCCCGGCCTCGGAGGAGCCGTCGGCGCGCGCTTTGATGAACTTCTCCCGGAGCTCGTGGAACTTCGGAGTCAGGGCGTCCAGCTCGTCGGCCTTGGCCTTCAGCTCCTCGACGGCGACGAGGGCGTCCAGGGCGGCCTGCGAGCGGCCGTCGCTGCGTCCGCAGGCGGCCAGGAAAAGGAGCAGGAGCGGGAGGGCCGGCGGAATTCGTGTCACGGGTGAACGGCTCATCGGCTCTTATCTTTATATCCGCCGCGGGCGCCGGGAAGGGCCAGATTTTGATATGTTGACGCCGTGAACGACCCCGTTGTTCAGACTCCTTCGAAGCCCCGGACCTCCTGGATCCTCCTGGCGGTCGGCCTGACGGTCCTGTTCGAAGCGGCGACACTCGCCCTGCGCCTCGGGGCGGGGCTCCAGTCCCCCGTCGCCACGGCGGGGCTCGCCACCTTCACCCTTGGCCTCCGGATCCACCATGGCTACATCGGGCTGGCGCTCCTCGCGGCGACGCCCCTGCTGAAATCCAGATTCCCGGGCTCCTGGGACCGGCTCTCCGCCGTCGGGGTGGGGCTGGTCCTGAGCGACGCGCTCCACCACCTCGTCGCCCTGTGGGCGTTGACGGGGAGCCCGTCGTTCGACCTCTTCTACCCGGGCCATTGATTTCCGGAACACGCGGGGCGGGCGCGTCGTATAGTGTGAAGACCTTGCCAGGGAGAACACCCATGCTGAAACGCGCATCTTATGCCTTCCTCGCGCTCGCCGTCGCGGCGGGGCTGGCGGCGAAGGCCGGCGAGCACGGCGGCAGGATCAAGTGGACCGAGCCGAAGAATCCGAAAGAGTTCGACTCGCTCGTCGCCCGGAGCAACGAGACCGGCCGCGCGATCCTCCTCTACTTCACGCAGGACAACTGACCCCCCTGCGCTGCATTGGGCGCAGGTGCGTTCAGCGATGACGGGGTGGTGAAGGCTTCGGAACAGCTCACCCGGATCATGGTCTGGTCGGGGAAGCACGACGCCGTGTTCAAGAAGTACAGCGTGACGGGGAGCCCCACGATCAAGTTCCTCAAGCCGGACGGCACGAAGGTGTCCGACGGCGGGCGGGACTCCGCGGGCCTCATCAAGCAGATCAACGAAACGGCGGAGAAGTTCAACCGCGCGCCGAAGTGGGCGGAGTCGGTGGAGACCGCCACCGCGAAGGCGAAAGAGGAGACCAAGCCGGTCGTCGTCTTCTATCGCGACGGCGGCGCCAAGTCGGACTCGGCCCTCGAGGCGTTCGGGGCCCAGCCCCTGGCCGAGCTGTACGACAAGCTCGTCTGGGTCCAGAAGACGATCGACCCCAAGTCGGACGAGGCGAAGACCCTGGGGATCACCGCGGTGCCCGCGCTGTGGGTCGTCGATCCGCGGATCGAAGACCCGAAGGGCGCCGTGCTGAAGAAGATCGCCCTCCCGAAGGGGGGCGCCGCGCTGAAGACCGACCTCGCCGCCATCCTGAAGAGCTGGAAGAAGGAAGGGGAGTAAGCTTCGAGCTTCGAGCTCCAGGCTTCGAGCCAGAATAGAACCGAACAGGCCGCCCTGAAGGGTGCGCAGCAGCGCTCTCCTTCAGGGCGGCCTGTTTTTTTTCGCCCCGCCGTGATATACCGGACCCCCCCATGGACTATTTTTCTTACCGCCACGGACGCCTTCACTGCGAAGAGGCGGACGTGGAGGGGCTCGCGCGGGCCCACGGGACGCCGCTCTATGTTTACTCCGCGCGGACCATCCGGGAGCATGCCCGGAAACTGCGCGAGGCCTTCACCCCTCCCGCGCCGAAGCCGTGGGACCCGATCCTGTGCTACTCCGTGAAGGCGAACTCGAATCTCTCGATCCTCAAGCTCATGGCCGACGAGGGGTCGGGGTTCGACGTCGTCTCCGGCGGCGAGCTCTACCGGGCGCTCAAGGTGGGGGCCGACCCGAAGAAGATCGTTTACGCGGGGGTGGGGAAGACCGACGAGGAGATCATCGCGGGGCTGAGGGCCGGGATCCTCCTCTTCAACATCGAGAGCGAGGAGGAGCTGGAGAACGTCGACCGGCTCGCCGGCAAGCTGGGGAAGACGGCGGATGTCGCGCTGAGGATCAATCCCGACGTCGATCCCGACACGCACGTCTACATCTCGACCGGCAAGCGCGAGACGAAGTTCGGGGTCGACCTCCGGCGGGCCGGGGAGGTCCTGAAATCGGCGCGCGCCTGCCGGCACATCCGGATGGCGGGCCTGCACGTGCATATCGGGTCCCAGATCACGAAAGTCGATCCCTACGTCGACACGCTCCAGCGGGTCCTGGAATTCCTGCCCGCGGCGCGGGCGCTGGGCCACCCGCTGGAGTGGCTCGACATGGGGGGCGGATTCGGCATCTGGTACAAGGACAAGGCGGCGCGGCCCGCGTCCGAGATCGCGGCGGCCTGCATGCCGCTGCTCCTCAAGACCAAGCTGAAGCTCCTCGTGGAGCCGGGGCGGTTCATCGTCGGCAACGCGGGGATCCTCCTGACGCGCGTCCTCTATGTGAAGGAATCGGGGGACAAGCGGTTCGTCATCTGCGACGCGGGGATGCACGACCTGATCCGGCCGGCGCTCTACGGCGCGTACCACCGGATCTGGCCCGCGGCGACGGATCCCGCGGTGCAGGGGGAGGCGCCGGACGAAGAGAAGTGGACCGGGGCCGCGGTGTCCTGCGACGTGGTGGGCCCGATCTGCGAGAGCGGCGACTTCCTCG
>DATHFI010000419.1:0-2633 GCA_035490275.1 Planctomycetota bacterium | reverse complement strand
GTCAAAAGCGGCGGGACCTCCGGGACGCCAGATCCAGAGGAGGGCGAGCGAGGCCAGGGCGGCGAGCGAAACCAGGAGGCGCCCCCGGCGGAGGGCGCGGCGGGAGAGGTCCTCCATGGGGGCGGCTCCGTCAGGATCGCGAGGCGGGGGCGTCCTCCTTGCCGAGGATTTCCATGACCTCGCGGAGCGGCCGGTGGCGCTTCAGCATCTCGATCTTGCGGATCCGGTCGAAGACTTCCTCGCCGTAAAGGCGGTGGCCGGATTCGGTCCAGTCGGCCTCCCGGATCAGGCCCATCATCGTGTAGTTGTGGATCGTCTGCCGGGAGAGGTTCGTCTCCTTCATGACCTCGCCGATCTTGAACAGCTTCCGGGGCGCCATGCTCACCTCCGTTGAGGGCCCGCGCGGCAATCCGCCGGGCCGGTCCCGAGCCCCCTCACCCGATATGTCAATTATAACATATAAGTTACGCCGGAGTCCCCTCGTCCCCGAACGACGTTCCGACGGCCCGCGCGGCCCGGACCAGCTCGTGGTCCGGCGGCACGCACTTCACGCGGCCCGCGACCCGCGCGAGGGGGACGCTGGTGATTGTACCTCCCCGAAGGGCCACCATGCGTCGGAACTTCCGGCCCACCGCGAGATCGACGGCCGCCACGCCGAAGCGCGTCGCGAGAACCCGGTCCGCCGGGGTCGGCGGCGCGCTCCGTTGAAGGTGGCCGAGGATCGTGACGCGCGCCTCGAATCCCGCCTCCTCGATCCGGTCGGCCACCGTCGTGCCGATGATCCCGGGGTGGAGGGCCGTGCGGTCGATTCCTTCCGGCGCCGCGCCCTCGGCCACCACCAGGATGGTGAACCGCCGCGTCCGGTGGCGGCTCGCGATGTAGT
The DNA here is from genome assembly GCA_035490275.1 of Planctomycetota bacterium. GTDB lineage: Bacteria > Planctomycetota > MHYJ01 > MHYJ01 > JACPRB01 > DASRJF01. The sequence continues at coordinate 1,750 of DATHFI010000419.1, read as the reverse complement.
CCGCCACGCGGCTGATCGACCCGGGAATTTCCGGAATCAGGATGACGTCCGCGCCGCCCGCGATCCCGGCGTGGAGCGCGATCCACCCCGCGGTCCGCCCCATCACCTCCACCACCATGACGCGCCGGTGGGCGTCCGCCGTCGCGTGCAAGACTTGCACCGCGTCGGCCGCGACCTTCACCGCGGTGTCGAATCCGAAGGTGACATCGGTCCCGACGACGTCGTTGTCGATCGTCTTGGGAATCCCCACGATCTTCGGCCAGCGCGACGCGAGCCGATCGGCGATTTTCATCGTCCCGTCGCCCCCGAGACAAATGAGCGCGTCCAGTCGCAGTTCGCGCAGGTGCCGGACGACCCGATCCGAAACGTCGCCCCGCTTGCCGTAGGAGAACGGGTCGCCCTTGTTCGTCGTCCCCAGGATGGTCCCGGCGCTGTGGAGAATGCCGGAGACGCTGTCGAAATCGAGGCGCTTCCACCGGCGCTGGATGAGGCCCTCGAATCCGTCGAGGATGCCGACGAATTCAGCGCCGTATTCCCGGATCCCCTTCTTGACCACGGCCCGGATCACCGCGTTCAAACCGGGTCCGTCGCCGCCCCCGGTGAGCAGGCCGAGCCGGAGCTTGCGCCGCGTCATGGTTGACGTTATAGAACCTGTACCCGGGATGGGGACATGATTTTTCACCGGAGGCGGACCGCATGAAGGCCCTGCTGATCGCCGCGGCGATTCTCTTCTCCCAGGACGGTGGATCGCTGGAGGCGATCGTCAACCGGTACAAAGAGGCGGTCCGGAAGGCGAAGACCTTCGACGACGGGATCTCGGCGGCGCGGGCCACGCTCGCCGAAGTCGAAAAATTCCTGGAGACGACCCGCGACGGCGATCCCGCCGCCCGGGCGCGCTACATCGCCGCGGACCTGAGCGCGCTCCTCGAGAATTTCAAGGGCGCGGCGGACCATTGGCGGAAATTCCTCGAGACCTTCCCGAAGCACGCCCAGGCGGCGCTGGTCCGGATGGAGCTCGCCCACGCGCTGGTGGCGGACGGCCGGGAAGGGGAGGCGCGCGAGGCCTTCGAGGCCTTGATCAAGGAACATCCCGACGATCCCCGGGTCCTCGAAGCGCGACTGGGGATCGCCCAGACCTACCTTACCGAGAAGCGCGACGACGAATCCCTCCGGGCCTTCACCAGGATCCGGGCCGATTACAAGGGCAAGCCGGAGGAGTGGATTGCCTCGATTCAGCAGGCTGTCGGGTGCCTGATCGCGGGCCGGGCCGGGGAAGGCCGGGCACTCCTGGACGAAGCCGTCCGTACATGCCCCGACTCCGCCACCGTAGAATTCGTCAAGCGGGTCCTGACCTACTGGCTCTGGATCGGAAAGCCGGCGCCTTCGCTGGAGGGAAAAAATTTGAGGGGGGAGCCGGTCCCGCCGGATCTGCTGAAAGGGAAGGTCACCGTCCTGTACTTCTACTCCTCCGACTTCGCGTTCTCCGTCGCGGAGTCCACCATCATGAGGAGAATCGCCCGGCGGTTCGGCGACGGGGATGTTTCGGTCCTGGCCGTGGCCATCGACAGCGACAAGGCGAAGCTGGAAACCGACCTGGCGAGGGTGGGGGTGACCTGGCCGGTGCTGTTCGACGGCAAAGGCCTCGACGGCCCCGCCGCCGCCGCGTTCCAAGTCAAGGCATTGCCGCTGGACCTCGTGATCGACCGGAAAGGCATCGTCCGGTTCGTGAACCCCCTGATCAGCCGGCACG
>DATHFI010000418.1:0-2425 GCA_035490275.1 Planctomycetota bacterium | reverse complement strand
ATTCGGATGGTGCACGACTCCCATGCCGTCCACCTCGTCGTACCGCACGCGGAGCCGGATGGAGCGCTCGGCCGCGCCCGGCGGAGGGAAGCGGGTCACGGGCGGATTTCCTCGAAGAGGATCGTCGCGGCGCGGGAGAGGTCGGCGAGCTCCGGGACTTTCCCGTCTCCGAGCGACCGTATCGTCCCGTACCAGGTCTGGCGCGCCTCCTCTTTCTTGCCCAGGCGGACGAGCTCCTCCGATTCCTCGGCGCGCTTCCTGAAGAACCGGCGGGCGTCCTGCACGATGGCGTCCCGTTTCTTGGACAGGCGCGTCCAGATCAGCACGTCCGTCCTCAGCCGGCCGGAGACCTTCTCGAGTTCCTGGATCGCGGCGGCGAACTCGAGCTTCTCGAGATGGCGGTCGGCGGCCCGCTCGGCCTCCTGGGCCTCGTCGAGCCGGCGCGCGTCACGGCCGCGGCGGGCGTCGGCCATCCGCCGCTCGACCTCGGGCCTCAACGCGCCGCGGGGATGGGCCGCGATGAACGCCTCGCCGAGGCGGATGAGTCCGTCCTGGTCCATGGGATTCGCCCGATAGAACTCCAGGAACTTTTCATGGTCCTTCCGCTCCTCGGGCGTCGGCTCGGGAGCCTTGGTCGCGATCTCCTCTTGAAGCCGGGGAATGCGGTCCTGGGCGCGGTCGTACCATTCCCCCGCGTCGGGCTCGATCTTGGCGTAAGTCTCGAGCGCCTGGGGTGCGTCCTTCTCCTCGAGGGCTTGCGCCTTCCGGAACAGGGCCGCTCCCTTCTCCTCCTCAGGGGCCGGCCCGTTAACCATCGGCAGGATAAATATCAGCGCGCCGAAGACCAGGGCCGTTCCGACCAGGGACGCCACGATCGGGAATTCCCGCGAGCCGGGGCGGGGACGGGACCGATCGGCGGGGGGAACGCCGTTCATTGGGGCCATCTTACGGAGCGCGCCGCGCGAGCCGCAAGAGAGAGAGGGACCGCCTGAGGCCGGTTCGGGTTCCAGTTCCCCGCTTCCAGTTTCCAGTACCAGAAGCTTCGAGCTGCGAGCCCGAAGGAATTGAATTGATCGAATCGAACACACGGCCTGCGTCGTCCCCGGCGTATGATTTACAGAGCCATGATCAGATCGGTCGCCGCTTTCGCCGTGATCCTGTTCATTCCCTGGCCTGCACAGGAAGGCGGGTCCGACCGGATCGTGACGGCCGGCGGGGAGGAGTTTCGCGGCGTACTCGCGGAAGTGACCCCGGACGGGCTCCTCGTGCTGAAACGCGGCAAGAGCCGCGAGTCCATCCCGATCGAGAACATCCAGCGCGTGTACTTCGAGGACAATCCGCGCGTCAGCCCTGAAAGCGGCGAGAAACTCTCGCCGCGTTTCGGCGGAGTCATGACCGGAAAAGTCGCCTCCATCGACGGCGAGCGCGTGACGCTGAAGGCGGCCCACGGCGCCTACTCGATCCGCCGGGACGAGGTCCGATCGATCACGCTCGACACGGTGACCGGAGAGGTGCCCGACGCGAAGGAAGGGCAGGACCAGATCGTCCTGGCTCCCTCGAAGGAAAAGCCGGGCGCGATGCGCGCGGTCTCCGGTCGGGTCGAATCCCTCGACGCGGACAAGGTCCGCATGGACGGTACGGATTATCCGCGGTCCGAAGTGCGGGTCATCCGGTTCAAAGCCGGCGGCGCCACCGCCGCCCAAGTGGGGCTCTTTGCCCGGGTCCAGCTCAAGAACGGCGACGGGCTCGTCGGGACGCTTCGCAATATCGAGGCGGGCCGGATCGTCCTGTTCACCCACTACTCGGGGGTCGTGACGGTCGAGAAGAGCGCCGTGCACTCGGTGGCCTTCGTCTCCCTGGCGCGGATGCAGATGGGCCACATCATGGTCTGCGACCAGGCCGGGATCCGGGAAATCGACCGCGACGGAAAGGAAATCTGGAGATACGGGGAGGGGGCCGTCAACTGCACCTCGGCCCGCAAGCTCGCGAACGGCAATGTTCTCATCGCCAATCTCAACTCGCAGTCGGTGCTCGAGATCCGGCCCACCGGACTGGCGGGGGGCCAGGTCGTGTGGCAGATGGATGGGCTGCCGGGCCCCGCGGACGCCCAGCGGCTCGAAAACGGCAACGTCCTGATCGCCGAATGCTACGGCAATCGCATCGCCGAATACGACCCCAAGGACAGGTCGCTGAAGTGGTCGGCGCCGCTCCCAAGCAATCCTTTGGCGGTGGAGCGGCTGGAGGACGGGAACACGCTCGTCTCCCAGAACATGGGACTGGTGGTCGAGGTCGACGCGAAGGGCGGGATCGCGGTGAAGATCCCCATGACGGGCTTGAATGAATACCGGGGCACGCGGACCGCGTCAGGGACGACATTGATCGCCGATCAAAGGGGCGCCCAGGTCGTCGAGGTGGACCGCAAGGG
>DATHFI010000417.1:0-3365 GCA_035490275.1 Planctomycetota bacterium | reverse complement strand
TACATCATCGAGTTGAAGCCCGAGGGATATCCCGGATCGGAAGGCGACAGCAAGGGCAGGAGTGTCCGCCAGCCAATCACGGTTCGTAAGAGGCGAACGACCAACGTGGTCTTGGGGCGAGAATGAAAATCCCGATGATCCAGGTGAAGTGGCGAGTGCCGAGACGGCCGCCACGAGTCAAAAAAAAAGAGTCCCGAGTCAAAACTTTGACTCGGGACTCCGGGAATTACTTCGACTCGAACTCGGCGTCGATGATCTTCTCGCCGCCGGGGCCCTTGGCCTCCGGCTCCGGCCCGCCGCCGTTGGAGGGCGGTGGGACGGACGACGCGCCGCGCTGCTTGGCCGCCTCCTCGTACATCTTCTTGCTGTACTCGTGGGGCGCCGAGGCCACCTCGTCGATGGCCCGCTTGATCTCGTCGACGCTCTCGCCCTCGCGCGCCTTCTTCAGGCGCTCGACGGCCTTCTCCACGCGCTCCTTGTCGGAGGCGGGAAGCTTGTCGGCGTTGTCCTTCACGAACTGCTCCGTCGTATAGAGCACGTGGTCCGCCTGGTTGCGCGCCTCCACGAGCTCCTTGCGCTTCTTGTCCTCCTCGCCGTACTGCTCCGCCTCGGAGACCATCTTCTTGATTTCCGACTCGTTCAGCCCGGTGGAGCCCTTGATGGTCACCTGCTGCTGCTTCCCCGTGCCGAGGTCCTTGGCCGTGACGTTGAGGATCCCGTTCGCGTCGATGTCAAACGTCACCTCGATCTGGGGCACGCCGCGCCGCGCGGGCGGTATCCCGTCCAGGTCGAACGTCCCCAGCTTGCGGTTGTCGCTCGCCATGGGCCGCTCGCCCTGGTAGACCTCGATCGTCACCGCGGGCTGGTTGTCCGCGGCCGTGGAGAAGACCTGCGACTTCTTGGTCGGGATCGCGGAATTCCGCGAGATGAGCGGGACCATGAGCCCGCCTTCGACCTTCAGCCCCAGCGTAAGGGGCGTGACGTCGAGGAGCAGGATGTCCTTGTCGCCCTTCAGGATCGCGCCCTGGACCGCCGCGCCCACCGCGACGATTTCGTCGGGATTGACGCTCCGGTTGGGCTCGCGCCCGAAGAAGTCCTTCACGAGCTTCTGGACCATGGGGATGCGCGTCGAGCCGCCGACGAGGACGACCTCGTTGATGTCGGAGGGCTTGAGCTTCGCGTCCGCGAGGGCGGCCTCGACCGGCTTCAGGGTCCCGCGGATCAGGTCCCCGATGAGCTGTTCCAGCTTCGAGCGGGTCATCTTGACCGCGAGGTTGAGCGGCTGGCGGTTCGCGTCCTGCGCGATGAAGGGGAGATTGATCTCCGTCTCGAGCATGGACGAGAGCTCGCACTTGGCGCGCTCGCAGGCCTCCTTGAGGCGCTGCATCGCCATGGGATCCTTGCGGAGGTCGACCTTGTTCTGCCGCTGGAACTCGTCCGCGACGTAATTGATCAGGATGTGGTCGAAGTCGTCACCGCCGAGGTGCGTGTTGCCGTTCGTGGAGAGGACCTGGATCACCTCGTTGTCCACCTCGAGGATCGAGATGTCGAACGTGCCGCCGCCCAGGTCGTAGACGGCGATCTTCTGAATGCCCTTTTTCTTGTCGAGGCCGTACGCGAGGGCCGCGGCCGTGGGCTCGTTGATGACGCGCTTGACGTCGAAGCCCGCGATGCGTCCCGCCTCCTTGGTGGCCTGCCGCTGGGAGTCGTTGAAGTACGCGGGGCAGGTGATGACCGCCTCGGTCACCTTCTCGCCGAGGTACGCCTCGGCCGTCTCCTTGAGGTCCGCGAGGATCATCGCGGAGATTTCCTGCGGGGTGTACATCTTGTCGCGGATCTTCACCTTGACGGGCTCGTCGGGCGCCCCGACGACCTCGTAGGGGAACATCTTCTCTTCCTGGGCCACTTCGCTGCGACGGCGGCCCATGAACCGCTTGATGGAATAGACGGTGTTTCTCGGATTGATGATGGCCTGGCGCTTGGCCAGCTGGCCGACCGCGCGCTCGCCCGTCTCGGTGAATCCGACGACGGACGGGGTGAGATTCGAGCCGTGCTTGTTGGGGATGACCTTGACCTCGCCGCCTTCCATGATGGCGACGACGGAATTGGTCGTTCCCAGGTCGATGCCTACGATCTTGCTCATGAGACCCTCCTTGGGTTTCGACCCAACAATCGCAACCCTTGTGCCAATCGGATGGGGATGAGCGGCTGTAAGGGTTTGTACTACAAGCTTTTACTGTACTTACCCGCCTGGCCCCGCCGCCAGGTAAGCCAGATGCCAATGTGACAGAACCAATCACATTCGAAGGCAGTCCCGCCGGAGGCCGGTGAGGCCGATATCTATTGGGAGATCGATCGATGAAGATTCCGGCCTGGCTGATTTTCACGGCGTGCGTCGGAGGGTTCGCCGCCCTCTGCTGGGACGCCGGGGTCCGCCTTCCCGAGGCGTATCCGACGATCGGCCGATGCCAGGCCGATCCCGCCCGGTACGCCGGCCGCGAGATCTGGATCATTCCCGCGAGAGTGAGCGCGTCCGACCCGGAAGGGTACGAGGTCCAGCACGGAGGTGGCGGCCGGGTGCGCATCCGCGCGACGTCGCAGCCGCCGCCGGGCGCCTATGTCTACGTCCGCGGGACTTTCCAGGCGGACGGGGTCGTGGATCAGAAGTCGATCCTCGTGGACACCCATTTCATCGCGGAGCGAAACGGGACGGTGGCGATCTCGGTGCTGACGCTAATCCTCTTTGCCGGGTTCTTCCACCGGACCTTCGCGTGGCGGAGCGGCACTTTCCACGTGAGATAGCCCATGGGCGATCTGCTGACCCACTACGTTTCGGCCCGGGTGACGGGCGTGCGCATTCGCGATCGAGCGACCGCGATGGTGTTCACGCTGGGCGTCTTCCTGCCGGACCTCCTCGGAAAACCGCTCGGCCACTTTCAGGGCCTCCCGGACCTCGTCGAGGTTCCGACCCACAGTCCGCTGGGCCTGCTCCTCGCATGCGGTGCCGCCTGCTTCCTCTTCGCCCCCGCGTTCCGCCGGCGTGCCTTCGTGGCGCTGTACGCGGGGTCCCTCCTGCACGTCTTCCTGGACCTGTTCAAGTCCTACCTCGGCCGGGGGGCCGTCATGCTGCTCCATCCGTTCTCGCTGAAGGGATTCGAGCTGGGCTTCTACCGGACGGAGGACGTCTTCTACCTGCTCCCCGCGAATCTCGGGATCCTGGCCCTGTTGTGGCTCGCGGGACTCCGCCGGGCGAAGCCCCCGGGGTCCGCCGGAGATATGTCAAAACCTTAATGTTTCAGCGCGCGCCCGGCATACTCTTTCGCCCGGGCGTATAACTTCACGAGGTCCATCGCCTCCCCCTCTTC
>DATHFI010000416.1:0-4365 GCA_035490275.1 Planctomycetota bacterium | reverse complement strand
CGGTCGGGCGGTCGCCAAGCCCGATGGCACGCGAAAGATCACCATCAACCTCGTCGAGGCGATCCGCCTCGCGCTGGCCAACAACCAGGGCTTCCTTTCGTCGACGGAAGGGCTCGACCTCCAGCTCCTCAGCCTCGAGGCGACCCGCCGCAGCTGGTGGCCGCTTCCTTCGGAGCTTTCGGGCTCCGTCGGCTGGGCCGATTCCAAGGGGAGCACGGGCTCCAGTTCGGAATCCCTCGGCGTCGGGGTGAGCCAGAAGCTCCCTTGGGGCGCGACCGCCTCGGTTTCCGCCGGGCAATCGGGTTCGCAAGGCCTGGGTCCGAATTCCTATTCTTCTTCCGCCTCCGCCGGCATTTCCGTCCCCATCCTCCGGGGCGGAGGATGGAGGCTGGGCATCGAGGGGACCGTTGCCGCCGAGCGTGGGTATGTCTACGCCCGCCGCAATTACGCCTACAACCGGACCAAGCTGTGCGTCGACACCGTTGAGAGCTATTTCCGCCAGCTCCAGCAGCAGGACATCATCCGGAACAGCGAGCGCAACCTGGAGCGGGCGAAAATGGGGCTCCGGCAGGCGGAACTCCTCTACAGGCTGGCCCGCACCTCGCAGACGGACGTCTTCCGCGCCGAGATCAATGTGTCGCTCGCCGAGGACGCGCTGACCAACGCCAAGGATCAGGCACGGATCGCCCGCGACGCCTTCAAGCTCGACCTGGGCCTCCGGCCCGAGGACGAGCTGAACCTGGAAGAGGAAAAGCTGGAGCACCACCCGCTCGCCGTGGATCCGGAGGAGGCCATCGCGGCCGTCTTCAAGAGCAATCCGTTCTGGCTCAACGCCAAGGACGGCTTCGACGACGCGGGCCGGGCCCTCGAGTTCGCCCGCAACGCGTCGCTCCCGTCATTCAACGTCGGGGCGGGCTATTCCTGGTCTTTTGAGCCCACCTCGCGTCCCTTTGAAAACTTCCAGCTGAGTTCGGAGGGGTACTCGGCCTCGGCCTCCTTTTCGATGCCCCTGGACCGCCTCGACATCAACCGGAGCTACCAGGCCGCCGTGATCAGCTACCGGGCCGCCGAGCGCGGCTTCCGCCGCTCCAGGGATCAATTCGCGCGGGACACGCAATCGCTCATCAGCGCGGTGAAGCAGGCGGAAGCGAACATGGTGAACCAGCAGCGGGCGATCAAGAACGCGGAGCGCCTGGTGCTCCTGAATACCTACGAGTATCGCCGGGGCCGGATCAAGAACCGCGACGTCATCGAATCGCAGGACCAGCTCCTGGCGGCACAAAACGCCTATCAAGCGGCCTTGGTTTCGGCGAAAATAAGCCAGCTTCGGCTCTTCCAGTGGATCGGCCGACTCGAGCCCGACGACGAGGGGAGATGGTTCAAATGAAACGGAAGGCGATCTGGATCGGCATCGTGGGGGTCGCGCTGGCCGCCGCGGCGTGGACCTTCACGCGCCCCAAGGTGGAGGCGGCGCCGACCGGGGGCATCGCCACCGCCAGGAAGGGCGACTACCGGATCACGGTCGCCGAGGAGGGCTCCTTCTCCTCCCGCAACTCGCAGACCATCATGATCGCGAGCCAGGCCTTCCACCAGCAGATGACGATCACCAAGATCGTGGAAGAAGGGGTGCTGGTCAAAAAGGACGACATCCTGATCGAGGTGGATACGACGGAGATCGCGAAGGTCATCGCCCAGGCCGAGCTCGAGGTCCAGGCGGGCAAGAACGACGTCGTCCAGGCCGACGAGACCCTCAAGATCCAGAAGATCCAAAACCAGATCAACAGCGACACCGTCGAGAATGCGGTGCTCTTTGCCGAGATGGACGTCAAGAAGTGGAAGGACATCGAGCAGCCCAAGCGCATCAAGCAGGCGGAGATCCGGATCCAGGACACAGAGCAGGCCATGACCGACCAGGAGCGCGAGGTCGAAGATCTCAAGGCGATGATCAAGGAAGACCTGGTTTCTCCCCTCGAACTTCGCAAGGCGGAGCTCGCGCTGCGCAGCGCGAAGACGAACCACGAGCTTGCCCAGCTCGACATGCGCCTCCTGATGGAATACGAACTGCCGAAGGAGAACGCCGACCGGGCCGCATCGCTCAGGACCAAGAATCTGAACCGGGACTCCCAGAAATCGCAGGACCAGTCCTTCCTGGTCCAGAAGGAGTCCGCCTGCATCCGGGCCGGCACCGCCCTGAAACAGAAAGAGGACTACCTCAAGAAGCTCAAGGAGGACCAGGTTGCGATGACCGTCAAGGCCCCGACCGACGGCATCGTCCTCTACGGCGATCCCAAGATGCGGATGTATTACGGCGGCGGCCAGACGCAGGAGCTGAAGGTCGGCGGCAAAATCTTTCCCCGCAACCCGCTCCTGACCATCCCCGACCTCTCCGCGTACCGGGTCAATCTCCAGATCAACGAGGGCGACATCAACAAGGTGAAGAACGACCTGGTGGCCGAGATCAAGCCGGAGGCGATCCCCAACACGACCTTCATGGGCAAGGTCACCAAGGTCAGCCGTATCTCGGGCCAGCAGCAGTGGTGGTCGGGAGACAGCGGGAGTTCGAAGTTCGACGTCGAGATCGATCTCGACTCCGCCGACACGCGGCTGCGGCCGGGGATGAAGTGCAAGGTCGAGGTCCTGATCGAAGAGGTGAAGGGGGTGGTCTTCGTCCCCGTCGACGCGATCTTCGAGAAGGACGGCAAGACCATCTGCTACGTCGTCGGCAGCGCCCCCGAGTCGCGGGTCGTGAAGACGGGCCGGGCGAACACGGACGTCATCGAGGTCCTCGAGGGCCTCAAGGACGGGGACAAGGTGACGCTCTACGATCCTGCCCGGAGCGGGAAACAGTAAGGTGTCCGACCCGATCGTCCGGATCGAGAACCTCAGCCGGGCCTACTCGAAGGGCGTCGTCCCCGTGGCGGCGCTCAAGGCCGTCTCCGTGGAAATCAACTCCGGCGAGTACGTCGCCGTCATGGGCCCCTCGGGGTCGGGCAAGTCGACGCTCCTGAATCTCCTCGGGCTTCTCGACCGCCCCACCGAGGGCCACTACTTCCTCGGCGGTCAGGAAGTGGGAACCCTCGACGACGACTCGCGCTCCCGCCTGCGGAGCCGCTCCATCGGATTCATCTTCCAGTCCTTCAACCTATTTCCGCAGCTCGACGTGGCCGGCAACGTCGAGGTGCCGATGATCTACGCGGGAATCCCCGCGGCCGAGCGCCACCGCCGGGCCGCCGAGTTGATCGACCAGGTCGGCCTGGGCCCCCGCCGCCACCACCGGCCGGGCGAGCTCTCCGGCGGCGAGATGCAGCGCGTCGCCATCGCCCGCTCCCTGGTGAACGATCCTCTCCTTCTTCTCGCCGACGAACCCACGGGGAATCTCGACACCGCGACGGCCGAGGTCATCGCGGGAATCCTCGAGGACCTCCACAAGAAGGGCCGCACGATCGTCATGGTCACGCACAACCCGGAGCTGGCGAAGAAGACGACGCGCATCCTCCGGCTGAGAGACGGTGGCCTCCTGCCCCAGGAGACGGCCGCGTGAGTTTCCTCGAGACGGCCCGGCTCGCCCTGAAGAGCCTCGCGCTACAGAAGTTCCGGGCCTTCCTGACGGCGCTCGGCGTCGTCATCGGCGTGGCGGCGGTCATCGCCATGCTCTCGATCAGCGAGGGGGCGAAGCGCGAGACGCTCGAACAGATCCGCGTGCTCGGCGTGAACAACATCCGGCTCCGGAGCGTCAAGCCCGTCGCCGCCGACCGGAAGCAGGAGCAGCAGCAGAACCAGAATTGGCTCCTCAGCTACGGCATGTCGCGCAAGGAGCTCCTCCACTTCAAGTCGCTCTCGCCGGACATCGAGACCGTGGTGCCCATCCGCGAAGTCCGGAAGGACGTCTGGGCGGGCGACAAGAAGACGGACATCCACGTCGTGGGAACGACCCCGGAGCTCTTCAAAGTCCTCAAGTACAGCGCCGACGAGGGGCGGCTCCTCACCGATCTGGACCTGCTGGAGGGGCGCGCCGTCTGCGTGGTGGGGGCCGAGGCCCGGCGGAAGCTCTTCCGGACGCGGACGTGGCGCGACCAGGACGTCAAGGTCGGCGGCCAGTTCTACCGCGTCGTGGGGGTCACCGAGGAGAAGCCCATCAAGTCGGGCGGCCCCGTCCAGGTGTCGAACCTCAACAACCTGGTTTACATCCCCTACTCCGCCCTGATGAAGGATTTCGGGGCCACCTCGATCAAGGGCCAGTCGGGTTCCTGGGAGGCGATCCGCGTCGAGATCGACGAGGCCATCGTCTCGGTGGCCCGCGAGGAGTCGATCATTCCGGTCGGACGCATCCTCGAGCGGGCCCTCGCGCGCACCCACACCAAGGGC
>DATHFI010000415.1:0-2499 GCA_035490275.1 Planctomycetota bacterium | reverse complement strand
CGCGACGCTCGTCCCGTTGTATCTGAGAAAGACCGAGGCCGAAGAGAAGTTCGGCCCGAAGTAGCGCGACCGATCGGTCATCGGTCATCCGTCATCGGTAATCCGAGAGAGGGGTTCGGGCAGAGGGGGAAATGGCCCCGCGCGTTGATCCGGCCATATGGGCCGCGCGCGCGGGGCAAGGACCCCTTCCAGAGAGTTATCAGACCTCAGACTTCGGACTTCGGTAGTCATCCGTCAACGGTCATCGGTCATCAGTCGGCCGAAGTTTGAAGTCTGTGATTGGGCTTCGGGTATGAGAGGCCATCGCGTCTGGGCCGAGATCGACCTGCCGGCCCTCCGCCGCAACATCACCGTCGTCCGCCGCGAGGTGGGACCCTCGACGCGCATCATGGCCGTCGTCAAGGCCGACGCCTACGGTCACGGCGCCGTCCCCGTCGCCTGGCACGCCCTCCAGTCGGGCTGCGACGCCCTCGGCGTCGGCGACTCCACCGAGGCGCTCCAGCTCCGGGAAAGCGGGATCGCCGGCCCCATCCTTATCCTCGGCGCGATAATTGAAGAAGAGATCCCCAAGGTCGTCGAAGCCGACGTCGCCGTCAGCGTCCACTCGCCCGATCTTCTCGACCTGCTCGACCGGGAGGCGCGGCGCCAGCATCGGCTCCTGCGGGTCCACCTCAAGATCGACACGGGCATGGGACGGCTCGGCGCCTCCCCCCAGCGCGCCCCGGAAATCGCGCGCGAGATCGCCGCGCGGCCCAATCTCGACCTCGAGGGCCTCTGCACGCACCTTTCGAGCGTCGTCTCGGGGAACGGCGCGCACACGCGGGAGCAGCTCGACCGCTTCCACCAGGCGATCGCCGACCTGGCCGCGCTCGGGATCCGCCCTCCGGTCATCCACGCCGCGAACAGCGCCGGCATGCTCATGTTCCGGGAGGCCCACTTCGACATGGTCCGCACCGGGATCACGCTCTACGGCCTCGATCCCGGGATCTTCGCGAAGCTCAACCTGGACCTCACCCCCATCCTCTCGCTCAAGACCCGCATCGCGTTTCTCAAGGGCGTCCCCGCGGGCACGCCGATCAGCTACGACCAGGTCCATCGGACCGAGCGCGCGACCCGGATCGCCACCTGCCCCGTCGGCTACAACGACGGCTACCCTCGCCTGCTCACGAACCGCGCCTCGGCCCTTCTCCGCGGCCGGCGCGTGCCCGTCGTCGGGACGATCACGATGGACTACATCATGCTCGACGTCGGCGACCTTCCCGAGGCGGCGGTGGGCGACGAGGTGACGCTGATCGGGCGGGACGGGCTGGAGGAGATCCGCTGCGAGGAGCTGGCGAAGACGATTGGAACGATCCCGTACGAGCTGACGTGCGGTCTCGGGAGGCGGGTGAAGCGGATTTACGTCGAAGAACCGGCGGCGGCCCAGCTGGCTAGCGGAACTCGACCTTCACTTCGAGTTTCCGGCTCGTCACCTTCACTTCCCCAACCCGCTCGTCGACCTGCCTGAGTTCGTTGGCCTTGGCGACCCTCTGATTGATCACCTTCGTGGCCTCGAGCGAACCCACGACGGTGAGCGAGACGGGCCGGCTCTTGGCGGTGTCGAACGTCAGGCGCCCCTCGGCGACCGTGACCTTGGTCTTGAACCCCTTCACCGTCGTCCCCTCAAGGGTTCCGGTGAAGACGAGGACCGCCTGGCCCTCGGCCATCTTCTCGAGCTTCACGTCGAAGGAGCCGGTCGGGGTGGGCAGGTCCGGGACGGAGATGAGTCCGGCCAGGCCCGCGGCGTCCACCTTCCAGGTCGCCCCCTCCTTGGCCTCGCCTTGAGGCAGGAGTTTCGCGACCTCTTCCCACGCGCCCAGCCCGTCGGCGTCGACCGGCGCGGGATCGCCGTTATCGAAGCGGACGGAGCGGCCCTTCTCTCCGCGCGAGACGACGAAGATCTTGCCCTCGATCTCGGAGGTCTCGGTGACGGGCGCGAGGTTGGTGCCGGAGCGCTGGAGCTTCGCGGTGGAGCAGGTGATGCGGTGGGACTTGACCGAGCCGTTCTGGACCTCCTGGACGACCTGCGAGAATTCCTGGGTCCGCACGAAGGAGAGCTGCTTCGTCACGGCGGCTTCCGGTTCCTGGGTGCTGCTCGACTTGACGTCCAGCTCGAAGGTGGACTCGATGCGGATCTCGGCGCGGTCGCCCAATGCGGGGGCCTTCAACTCGAGACGGGGCGCGCCGGGGGCCATGTCCTGCGGGAAGGCGACCGCGGATAGAGCCAGAGCGAGGATCAGGCGCGACATTCAGCCTCCGTGGCGGATTGCAGGAGTATAAAGCGAGTTTATAATGCCGGGACCCGGAGTCAAATGAAATTACGGGACTTCGACTATTCCCTGCCTCCGGACCTGATCGCGCAGACGCCCGCCCCCCTCCGGGATGCCTCCCGAATGATGGTCGTTCCAAGGTCCGGGGGGGCCGTCGAGCACCGAAGGTTCACCGAGCTGCCGCGGTGGC
>DATHFI010000414.1:0-5025 GCA_035490275.1 Planctomycetota bacterium | reverse complement strand
TCTTGAGCTGGACGCGCTCCACCTCGATCGACGCCCGGACCTTCTTGGCGGCGTCGTCGATCACGGAGTTCTCGCCCTTGGACTTGTCCACCTCGTCGAGCCATCGGAGGGCGTCGACATTCTCCCCGCGCCGCCGGTAGGTCGCGGCGAGCAGGTAGCGTCGCAGGAGCAGCGCCGTGCCCGCATGCTGGCCCGCCGCGATATTTTTCTCAAGGCGTCGGCAGGCCGCGAGGTCTTCCTCGGACCGGTTCTTCTTCCCGAGCTCGATCATGTCCTTCTCGAGTCCGGCGGCCCGGCTCGCGTCGACCCAGTCGTCGTAGTCGTCGAGCCGCACCGCCCCGGCCTGCCGCGCCGCCCAGGCGGCGTTGCGGTGGCGCTTCGCGATCTCGATCGCAGGGGCCCCGAAGATCGTATCGACCTGGGCGGTCAGGTCGTACTTCACCCACCCTGGGATGCTCTCCTGCCTGGCTCCGGCGGCGATCGGCAGCGCCGGCTTCAGCGCGCCGGGGATCTTCTTCTTCAGATCCTCCCGCGGCGCCTTCGTCGGATCGAATCGCGACTTTCCTCCCGAGAACCAGCAGGTGGGGCAGGTCCAGATGTAATTTTCCATCGGAAGGGTCCGGTAGGCGTGACAGCACAAGTCGCTGTCGACGCCTCCCCAGCCGAGCGACGCGTCGGTCCGAACGATTTCCGTCGCCGTGAATCGCGTCCCGTCGATGGGACAGACGACGTCGACTTTCTTCGTCTCGTCCGCCGCCGAGGCGGCGAGGCACCACAGGAACGCCGCGAGTCTCATTGCTCGACCACTCTTTCGATGCCGGTCAGGTCCTTATGGAATCGGACGCCGCGGAACTCGGAACGTAAAACGTCCGATTGCCCGGCGCCGATCTCCACCAGCGCCCGCTTCGCCCCCTTGAGAATCCGCCGCACGAACGCGAGCCCGTCGGGGCCGCCGTCGAGCGCGATCCTCGGTTCTTTCCGGACCTCGGGGTCGAGCCCGTCGATGTCCGCCGTCGGGATGTAGGGCGGATTGCTCACCACGAGGTCGAACGATTCGCCCCTCACCGGCTCGAACTCCGGCCCCTCTTTCAGTACGACGCGGGCGGGCAGGTTCTTCTTGGCGATGCCGAGGGCCGCGGCCGACACGTCGGTGGCAACGATCTCCGCATCGGGAAGCGCCGCCGCGAGGGCCGCCGCGATGGCGCCGCTGCCGGTACCGAGGTCGAGAACCCTTCGCGGATGGAGCGCGATCGCCCGCTCGACGAGTATTTCCGTTTCGGGACGCGGGATCAGCACGGAGGGGGTCACCTTCAAGGAGAGGCCGTAGAACTCCTTCACCCCCGTGATGTACGCGACCGGCTCCCGCGCGCCCCGACGGGCCACGGCGCGGTTGAACGCGCGGATTCGGGGCAGGGGGAGCGCGTCGTCCCCGATGAGGAGAATCCGCTCGCGCGTCTCCTTGAGGACGTGGGCCAGGAGGATTTCGGCGTCGACGCGCGGATCGGGGACTCCCAGGTCGCGAAGGTAACCCGCGGCCGCGGCGAGCAATTCGGAGGCGCGCCGGCCGCGGCGCATCGTCACGGCTTGCGGGCCGCCCCGAGCGTCTTGAGTTTCTCGGCCCGGTCGGCTTCCTGGAGTTTCGCGACCATCTCGTCGAGATCGCCGTCCATGAACTCGGAGAGATTGTGCACGGAGAAGGTGATGCGGTGATCGGTCACGCGGCTGTCGCGGAAATGGTAGGTGCGGATCTTCTCGCTCCGGTCGCCCGAGCCGATCTGCGAACGGCGCAGGTCGGACATCGCCTTCTTCTGCTTCGTCTGCTCGTAGTCGTAGAGCTTCGCGCGCAGCCAGCGCATGGCCAGGTCGCGGTTGCGGATCTGCGAGCGCTGGTCCTGGCACTGGACGACGATGCCCGTGGGGATGTGGGTGATCCGGACAGCGCTTTGGGTCTTGTTGACGTGCTGGCCGCCGGGTCCGCCCGCGCTGTAGGTGTCGATCCGCAGGTCCTTGTCGTTGATCGAGACGTCGACGTCCTCCGCCTGGGGCAGGATCGCAACGGTGGCGGTGCTCGTGTGGACGCGGCCGCTCGCCTCGGTCGAGGGGACACGCTGGACGCGGTGCGTGCCGCTTTCGAAGCGAAGGTGCTTGTAGACGTCTTCGCCCTCGATCGAGAAGGTGGCGTAGTTGAGGCCGCCGAGGTCCGTGGTGACCACCTCGATGAGCTCCGTCGTCCACCCCTTCTTCTTCGCGTACCTCAGGTACATCTGGAGAAGCTCCTGGGCGAAGAGCGCCGCCTCGTCGCCTCCCACCCCGGGGCGGATTTCCACGATGACGCTCCGCGAGGTGTCGGTGTCGCTGGAGAGAAGCTCCTCCTCCATTTCGCGCCGGAGCGCCCCCGTCGTCTCCTTGAGCTCGCGGACTTCCTCCGCCGCCATCGACCGCATCTTCGGGTCGCTCTCTTCCGCCGCCAGAGTGACGGCTTCGGCAAGGTGCTTCTGGCCCTTCTCGAGCTCGCGGAACTTGGTCGCCCACTTGGTCAGGCGGGCGCGCTCCTTCATGAGGGCGGAGGCGCGGGCAGGATCGGAGGAGACGGCGGGGTCGGCCAGGAGGCGGTCGATCTCGTCGACCCGGTCCGCTCTCCGGCGGAATTCCTCGAACATGGCGATGTCCTCTGACCCGCCTCCGGCGAGTCGAAAAAAAACGCCGTCGGGGGTATTATCCTCCGACGGCGGTTGAGTCACCTCGTTAGGACTGCTTGGCGTCTCCAGGGTGGGCGGATTTCTGGGCGGCCTTCTGGCCGATGTCGGGGGAGAGCGACGCGGGGCCGGCGCCGGGGAGCTGGGACTGGAGCGTCTTGGCCGTGCGCGTCACGACGGCCGCCTTCGAACCGGGCGGCAGCTTCTTGCCCGAGGCCAGCTCCTGCGCCTGCTTCGCCTTTTCTCCGGACCACTTGCGCTGGAACTTCTCCACCATGCCCGCAGTATCGACGAACTTCTGCTTGCCGGTGTAGAACGGGTGGCAGCTCGAGCAGATTTCGACCGCGATCGAGCCCGGCTTCGTAGACCGCGTCGTGAAGGTGTTGCCGCACCCGCACTTGACGGTCACTTCGTGGTAATCGGGATGAATGCCCTTCTTCATGGACGTGAACCTCTTCCTCTGGGGAGGAGAGAGTATAGGAACGAGGCTTTGAGGTATCAAGTGGAAAGGAATCAAGAATCAGGAATCAGGAATTAGGGGTTGAGTCAACCCGCTCGGTTGAAGTACACCTGATTCCAGCTATTTGATCTCCACAATCCACGACCGCCAGTCGGCGAGCAGATTCTGGGAGTCTTTCAAGACCCACTCGGTCAGATCGCGCGCCACGGCGGTGACCTTGTACCGCCCGGGGGCGACGCGCGTGTTGTTGAGGGTCAGCGTCTCCCGCAGGGCCTCGCCCACTTTCTTGGCGGCGCCGTCGAACGTGTCACCGCGCGGGGCGCGCCAGGCCGGGCCCTCGCCGTTGCGGGGGCCGACCTGCCCGTCGGGGCATCGGAGCACCTTCGTGAGGATGCCCGTCTCGTCCTTCCGGCCGCCGGCGTCCTCGCCGGCCTTGTCCCCGGGACCCGCCTTTTCGACGTACCAGCCGACCACGAGCCTGTGGGTCGCGGGTGCCAAGGGAAGCACCCAGAGGTCGACGCTCTTGCCCGACTCGACCGTGATGACCTTGTCGAAGGGCATCCCGTCGTCGATCGGGCGGACGAATGAATAGAGCAGGAGGAGGAGGGTCTCCCGGCAGACGGGGCAGTACTCCTGGCCGTCGTTCATCACGCACTGGTTCTCGTCGACGGGGCGCCACGCCTTGGTGGGCCGCAGGGCCGCGCCTTCGATGACGTCGATCTTGGCGGCGCGCTTGTCGCCCTCTTTTTTCGCCCGCAGCCAGTGGGCCCAGGGGACGCCCGCGGGATCCTTGGTGTCCGAGATGTTCGGGGCCGTCGGGATGGGGGGCGGCTCCTTCTTCCGCCGGTCCATTCCATACCACCCCTTGTGGGTCGTGCACTCGTCGCCGAGACCCGCGAGGGCGTGGCCGAAGGCGTGGAGGATCTGGGCGGGAGTGGGGCGGGGCGAGCCGACCACCGCCACGCCGTAGCCGCTGATGCCGTGCGAATCTCCCGCGGGGCGGACCTGGACGATCGCGAGCCGGTCATTGGCGCCGGTGAGGGCCGCGATGTCGCGCGCGGTGAATCCGTCGGTGAGGATCTCGCCGTCGTCCTCGCGCGATTTGAAAAACGTCAGCACGGGCCCGTCGGCCTTGTTGAGCTTGCTCGTCTTCGACGCGACGTGGATCCGGTAGAGGTTGAAGTACTTCGCGTACTCCTTGAAGAGCTCCGAGGCGAAGAACGTCTTGAAGATGAGGTCCGCCTCTTTTTCCCACCGTTCCTGGATCTTGTTCTCGTACTCCAGCCCGTCCGCCATGACCGACAAGTCGATGCGGTTGGAGGCGGGTCCGTTGACTTCGATGGGGGCGATGCGGAGGAAGGCGTTGTCGAGGGTGTACGGCTTGGCGAGCTCGGCGGCCTTGGTGCGCGGGAACCGGCGGGCGATCGATTCCGCGATGGCGCGCCCCTCCTGGTAATGTCCCGCGTCCATGAACTGGTAGAGCTTCTCCATGGCCTTTTCGGAGGACTCCTGCGGCGGGAGGAGAAGGAGCAGGAGCAGAGGGAGTGCGCGCATGACCATCCAATCCACCTTTGGGGGTCCCCTATGACTATAACGACGGGAGGGGTAGAATTATGAAGATGGCGGCGTCAAAAACCGTATGAACACTACTCCTGAAGGCATGAGCCCGAGGTCGACGTCATGGCGAAGGCGCTTTTGGCGCTTGGCCGTAGTCGTCGGGCTGATTGTGACAATTCCCGTCGAAATCTATCTCGGTGTCTGGCTGGAAGCCGGCTACAGATTGGGGCGCGAGCGTCGGCGCGCTGAAGCGGGTATGGCCAGGCTCCGAGCGGAGCGAGTCGTACGTCCGAACTACTTCGAACCGGCGAT
>DATHFI010000413.1:0-4987 GCA_035490275.1 Planctomycetota bacterium | reverse complement strand
TCCCGAACAAGGACGAGGTGAATTTCCATCCGATCTTCCCCGGGGACGGGTCGGAGCTCGTGGTGATTTCGTCGGGTGTCACGACATTCCACGACGCCGCCACGGGCCGCGAATCGCGCCGGATCGCGGGGGGCGGGTACTCCGGGGCACTCTCCGCCGACGGACTCCGTTTCGCCGCGGGGGCCGGGCCCCAGGTCCGCCTGTGGGACGCCAGGACGGGAGTCCTCTCGCACGACGAGCGCCCCTCCATCAGGTATGGCAACGTCCTTTGGTTTTCCCCGGACGATTCGACGCTCAAGGTTTTCGGCGGCACGATCCAGGCATGGGATTGCGCCACGGGCAAGCTGCGATCGTCGGTGGAAATCAGCAAGTACACGATGTGGTTCGGGTTTTCTCCGGACGGACGCCATTACGCGCGCTCGGGCGGCGTCGACCGCAAGGTCACGGTACATGCGTCCGCCGATGACCGCGAGGTGGGCCAAGCGGCCGCGATGGGAAATAACACGTGGGTGACTTCGCTCGCCCTGGCGAACGACCTGAAGCGGCTGGCCGTGGGGGACCGGAATCCGCCGAGCGTCCACGTGTTCGACCTGGAGACGGGTGCCGAGATCCGGACCCTGAAGGAGAAGGACGGCGGCAACCTGGCATTTTCCCCCGACGGGGCCCTGCTCGCGGTGGAGGGGAAGGACGGCTGGATCCATGTCTTGAACCCGGCCACCGGAGAACTCAAGCACTCCCTGCAGGCGGATCCCTTCAAGGTCGGAGCCCTGAGGTTCTCGCCGGACGGGCGCCGGTTGATCGCCGCCACCCAGGGAAAGGGGCTGCAGGTCTGGAGCGCCGAATCGGGCGACGCCCTGCTCGGCATGCCGTCCAATGGAATCATGGGGGAGCCCTTCATGGCCGTCTCGCCGGACGGCCGTTATTTGGCCGGTCCTTACGACCATCGCCAGGTCAAAGTGTGGGAAGCGGCCACCGCCGGCGAGGTGATGACCATCGACCCGGCCCGCGGCTACGTCCAGATGCTCGCGATTTCAAACGGCGGATCCCGCCTCGCGATCCAGACGCAGGACGGGAACATCGTTCTCTGGAATCTGCTGTCCCCGGGCGAGGACCGGGGCGCCGCTAAGGTCGAAGAATTGTGGGACGACCTGGCATCCAAGGACGCCGTGAAGGCCTATGCCGCCGTGTGCGCGCTTGCCCTCAAGGGGGGCGCCGTCGCGCCGTTCCTGAAGGAGCGCCTCATCCATAGACCCCCGGATGCCGCGACGATCCGGAAATGGGTGCGCGGCTTGGCCGACGAGGACATCGAAGCGCGCCATCGGGCCCTGTCCGAATTGCGGCGCGTGGACGCCGCGGCCGACTATCTGAAAATCATGGCCGAGAAGGACTGCCCGGCCGAAGCGGCGGCGGCGTTGCGGAGCCTCTTGAATGACGCGGGAGGGCGTCGCCTCGACGACGCGGATCGCCGGCGCAGGGTTCGCGCCATCTGGGCCCTGGACCGGGGAGGCGCTCCCGAAGCCGCGGACCTGTTGCGGGAGATCACGGAAGTCGTCACGGACGCCAGGGTCCGGGAGGAGGCTGCGCTTTCATTGAGTCGGGTACACGTCAGGAAGTGATTTCCGGCTGATAGCTGTCAGCTAATGGCTTCTGAAGCTGAATGCTGACGGCTGTCGGCTGAACGCTATCGCTGAATCAAGTCCAGCGTCCAGTAAGCCACGTAGGGCGAGTTCGGCAGCACCGCGTGGCCAGCGCCCATATGGGTCCACCGCGGGTCCTCGAGGTTGGCCCGGTGGGACGGAGAGGCCAGCCAGGACCGGTAGACGGCTTCGGCCGCGGACTGGCCGGCCGCGATATTCTCGCCGATCGACGTGAATTCGATCCTTCGCGCGGCACGATCCTCGGGCAGGTCGCCCTCGGGCGTCCTGTGATCGAAAAAGGCGGGGTCGTGAGCGCCCATGTTGGTCGAGTGCTCGCGCGCCAGCTCCCGCAATTCCGGAAGGATGGTGACGGGTTCCAGGTCCAGCTCCGCCCTGTGGGCGTTGACCAGGGCTTCCAGTTCGGCTTCGTTCGCCTCCGCGTAGGCGTCGGTCATCACGACGGCGGCGGCGCCCTCGGCCGCAAAGGCGGCGGAATCCGGGCCGTCCCCGCCCTGGCATCCCACGACGAAGAGGCCGAAAGCCAGGACCGGCGCGGCCGCGAGTTTCTGAAGGCTCATAGGTACGAAGTCCCCACAGTATACATCGGCTGGTCGGGGCCGGTTCAATCACTTCGGAGCGAGGGCGACCAGCCCCATCTCGGTCGGCTGGCCCGATCGGAGCTCGACGTGGAGCGGCACCGGCGTCCGCAGGTCTCCGGTCTCGATGACGACCTGGTACTGGCCCGAGGGCAGGTCCCCGATCGTGAATCCCCCGGCCGCATCGGGCTTGACCAGCTTGCTGTCCACCAATCTCCATCGGTCGTGGGCCGGCTCATACACCTTGAGAAGGACCGAAATCGTCGCAGGCGCTCCGTCGATCCTTCCCCGAAGGGTGGCGCCGCGGATGAGCCGGAGGACCAGGTCGTTCCGGCCGGCGGCGATGGAACGCTCCCAGGAGGGGGCGAATCCGCGCGCGACCACGGACACGGTGATGGGCCCCTCTCCCAGGCCCGAGGCCTCGAATCGCCCCTGGCTGTCGGTTCGGACGACCCGGGCCACCTCGTTCGTGATCGTGACCGTCGCACGCGACACGGGGCCGCCCGTTTCGTCCACGACACTGCCCGCGAGGTTCGTCCCGTACGGGAGCGTGAAATCCTGGACCAGGGTCTGCCCCGGAACCGAGAAGGAGAGGTTCTCCCGGGTTTGCGGGCGGAGCCGCTCGCTCGAGGCCGTCACGCTGTGGGTCCCCGGGGGGATTCCCGAGATTGCGTAGCGACCGTCGGGATCCGTCTGCGCGGCGAGTGTCGGGTCCGGGAGCGCGAGCGCCACCCGGGCGCCCGCCACGGCATTTCCGGCGGGATCTCGCACGATTCCTTCAAGGCGCGCCCCGGCGGCGAGCTCGAGATCGGCGCGCGCCGTCCGGCCGGTCTCCACCGTGACCACGGTCGTGGCGGCGGCCAGGTTGGCCGCGCGGGCGACGATCCGCCACATGCCCGGGTCGGCCCTGGGGACGATGCACCGTCCCTCCGTGGCGGAAGTCATCTGGATCATCCGGGGCCCCTGGAACGTGACGGTCGCGCCCACGATCGGCGCGCCGTTCGACCGCACGAACACCTCGATCGTTCCCGCGGTCTCCCGATCGGGCAGGGGCGGCGGCGGGGGTAAGGTTTCCCTGTGAGGCGGGGCCGGGAGCGTCGGCGGGACCGGGGGGCGTGCTCCGGGAAGGAGCCGGAACAGGATCGCCATCAGCGTGAGTCCGAAGACGAAGACGACGATGACGACGTGACGGCCCTTCATGGCCTCGATTCTACGATCCTGGAGCGGCGGGGCCTACTTGGGGGCGGGCTCGGGGACGGGCGCCGGGGCGAGCTTGTCCCCCGGCGTCCCGGTGAGCGGGGGAGCGCGCCGGCGAACCACGAGGAAACCCGCGGCGCATCCCATGAAAACGAGGATGCTGACGCCTTGGGAGTAGCTGAGTCCCAGGATCGGAGCGCCCCGGGGATCGTCGCGCATGAACTCGACGACGAACCGCCACGCGGCGTACAGGACGCCCGCGAGCAGGATCGTCTCGCCCTCGTTCTTCTTCTTCGTGCGGTCGTACCAGGAAAGAAAAAAGAAGAAGCAAAGCGCCGCCGCGGTTTCAAAGAGCTGCGTCGGGAGGACCGGCGCCGACTCGGAGGCATCCTCCGCGACCTTGTGGGCGTGGCGATGCTCGATGTACGCGGGACTCGTTTTCGGGAACTTGACCCCCAGGACGGAGGCCGTGATGTGGCCGTAGCAGCAGCCGTTGAGGAAGCAGCCGATGCGCCCGAAGGCGATGCCGATCATCATCGCCGGGCCCGCCAGGTCGCCGATCCGCGATACGCGCTCGCCGCGCATCTTGATGTAGAGGATGCCGGCCAGGATGCCGGCCACCAGGCCGCCGTAAAGGACGAAGCCGGTCTGGAAACGGGAGAAGAATTTCCAGCTATACTCGTCGCGGGCCAGGTAAAGGTGGAGCGCCCGCGTTCCGAGCAGCGCAAAGAGGAGCGTGAGGAAGAAGAGGACTCCCGTTCGCCAGGACCAGAGTTCGATCTTCTCGCGGCCGCGCGTCCTCCACCACCAGAACGCCATGGGGATGGGGCCGAGGAGCAGCCCTCCCATCCAGTTCAGGCCGCCATCGCCGATGTTGAAGATTTCGAGCGATCCCCCGTAGTCGTCCGGGAACTGGAGGATGTGGTTGATCTTGGCCCCGATCATGCCGGCGAGGAGGCCGATGATGCCGACGTCGAGGATGAGATCGCTGTCCACCCCGAGGACCCGGCCCCGCCGGACCGCGATGTACGCGGCGAGCAGGAAGCCCACCATGATCATGAAGCCGTACGAATTGATCGGCAGGCCGATCCAGGGGAGCTTGAAGAGTTCGGGGTACATGAGCGGGGAGGAATGTTACCCGACGGGGGCGAGAGGGTCCACTACTGAGACCCTCCGGCGGGTCGGCGCTGAAGCCGGAGCAGCTCGTCGATGGTGCCGGCGTCGACGTAGCCGTAGCTCACGAGGAGTTCTCCGAGGCGTGGCAGGGGGGTCCGGCCCTCCCGCGAGAGCTTGTCCTGGATTTCCAGGCACTTATTGACCTGGTTCTGGGTCGCCCGGTTATGCTTCACCAGGAGCTGGCCGATTTCCAGCTCTTCCTGGGTCACGACGTCCTCCGGACCTGTCGCCTGCATCCGACGATCCCTTTCATCGACCAGTTCCGCGAGCCCCCGCGCATCGACAAGGCCCATCTCCTTCAGGACGTCCGCCACGGGGCGCTCCCCTTCGGGCCCGGGGCCCGCCTTGGCCAGGACTTGCGCCAGTTGGGCTTCGGTGATG
>DATHFI010000412.1:0-7904 GCA_035490275.1 Planctomycetota bacterium | reverse complement strand
CCCCCATGAAGACGGCGCCGCAAGAGATCGCCGCCAGGAGGGGGCCCCCCAGCGGATGGGCCGCGAACGGGCCGAGGTTGTCCGCAGTGAGCCCCGCGGCGGGATCGGCGCCATTCACCACGGCCGTCCCGAGCGTCGTGAAGGCCAGGTACGTCGGCGCGTTGTCGAGGAAGCTCGACAGGGCCCCCGTCGCCCAGAAGAAATGCGCCGGCCGCTGGAGGCCCAGCCCCGCGCCCTCCATCTCCAGCAGCTTCAGGGCGGGCACCATCGTCACGAAAATCCCGGCAAAGATCGCGGCCACCTCCAGGATGGGCGCCCAGGTGAACCGGTTGGCCTTCCGCACCCGGGCCTGGGTGGTCGCCATGGAAAAGGCCGCCAGGAGGATCATCGCGCCGACCTGGATGAAGAGCGCGACGTCGGGATTGCCGATGACCTTCGGCCCCCAGGCCCCGATCGCGTAGATGACGCCGATGACGCCGAGGAGCCAGAGAATGTTGAGCCCGCCCTCCAGGCGGAGCGGTTCGTCCACCTTCTGCACGTCTTCGAGCTGAGATCCGGGCCGCTCGCGCTCCTCCTTGTCGAGAACCCACTGGTCGAGGAAGTTGAATATCGCCAGCAGGGCTCCATTGACGAGGAGCCACGGCAGGAACAGGTTGAGCGTCCAGAGGAAGGGCACGCCGCGCAGGAAACCGAGGAACAGGGGCGGATCCCCCAGCGGCGTCAGCAGGCCGCCCGCGTTCGAGACGATGAAGATGAAAAAGATGACGATGTGCGCCTTCCGGAGCCGCTTCTCGTTCGCCTTCAGGAGCGGGTGGATGAGGACCATCGACGCCCCCGTCGTTCCGATGACGCTGGCGATCACCGCGCCGATCCCGAGGATGGCCGTGTTGGTCAGCGGCGTCCCGGCCAGCGAACCCTTCAGGTGGATCCCACCCGCGATGACATAGAGCGCCGCGAGCAGCGCGATGAAGGCGACGTACTCCTTGGCGCTGTGAACCAGCCAGTGTCCCCCGTTTTCAGGGACGAGGAGGAGGTAGAGCAGGACGGGCAAGGCCGCCGCGAGCGCGACGACGACCTTGTTCCAGTTGGAGCGCCAGAATTTCGGCGCGGCGAGGGGGAGAAGGGCGATGGCGAGGAGGTATCCGACGAAGGGAGCCACGGTCCATCGCGGGAGGTCGCCGGCCGCCAAGCCGGCCGCGATCATCGACGGACTCCGAGCGCCTGGATCCAGTACACGCGTCCCGTTTCCGGCGACGAGGCGCTTCCCGTCACGAGGATAAAGACCGGGCCGGGGCGCTCCACAACCACATTGAACTCCCGGGGCTTCCCATCCGTCACTTGGAAGGACTCCACGGCAGCCAGGTCGCCGCCCCGGTACGCGTACGCCGTCACGAACAGCGTCAGCCCTCCGATTCGCGTCACCTGGAAACCGGCCGTGAATGGACCCGAGGTCTCCTCATCGTCGCGGGAAGGGCCGGGCCGCGGCGGCGGCTCGGCCATGAACTTGAACCAGTCGATGTCCGACAGCTCCGGACCGATCGTCGCCTCGGTGCGGCGGCCGATCTCCAGGTACGCCTCGGTGTAGAAGTCGTCGTTGTATTCGTACGCGTCCCCGCCGAGGGATTGCTTGAGCCATCCGAGATAGTTCAGCACGTAGTCGTCGTCGACGGGCCGGACTCTCAGGTCCTGCGCCGGCAGGCGCACTTTCGCGAGACGGGCCAGGAGCCGGGCCCGGTCAGCTTCCGACAAGGGTAGCGGCAGGCCCGCCTGCTCGGCGCACGCCTCGGCCAGGCCGCGGCAGAGCTGTTCGCGGTCGCTGAAGATGAGCATGGGCCACGATGGGGTCGCGTACGCGCTCCGGGTCTCGCGAGCCTTGTCGGACGCCCGTTGGAACGCCGCCGAGGCCTCCCGCAGCAAGGCCCGGGAGCGCTCCCCTTCGCCGCGCTCCTCGGTCTCGCGGGCCGAATACCACAGGTGGACCGCATGGAGGTACCGGCACACGAACCGGAATCCTTCAAGACCCGTGGGGTCGATGTTGAGCCCCATCTGCGTCGTGTGGTATTGACCGTCCTTTTCCCCGGCGCGCCTCAGGCTCTCGGCCAGGGAGCGGTAGACATGGAATTTGCCCTTCCGGATCTGTTTCTCCAGCGCCTCGAGGGCCCTTGCGAACCAGTGGTCCCCCAGCTCGTAGGCGCTGCGGACCCGGCCCGGCTCCGGCGGCTCCATCGCAATCGCCTGCAACCCGGAGCTCGGATCCTCCACGGCCCGGAGGAACTGGCGGTCCATGTGGCCCCCGGTGTAGGAGGCCTTGGTGAGAAAGGTGAGTCCGATCTGCTGCTTGAGGTACGGATCGTCCGGCAGGTGGCGGCTCCCCTCGGCCAGTTTCTCCAGCCCCAGGCGGATCCACTTCCGGAACTGCGCGTCTTTCTCGGCGATCCTGGCGTCCAGGTCCGCGATAAGGGATTTCGCCCGCTCCCGATCGACGCCCGGGCGCTCCAGTTTCCGGCGCGCCTCCTCCTCTTCCGCGGTGCGGTACTGGTTGGCGATGTTGTACGCGGCGTCCCACCCGAGGTAGGCCCACGCCTCGGGATTGCGCGGCTGGAGCTTCGTGATCAGGTCCATGATCTCGATCGTCTCGAAGTACCGGTGCTCCTGTTCGCGCATCCGCTGCATCTGGATCCAGAGGACGTCGATCGCGACCGCGCGGAACGACCCGAGGAAGAGGGAGCCGATGTAGGTCGGAAGGAGGGACGAGGCGCGCAGCTCGCCGAGATCCAGCGACGCCCGCTCCAGCGCCTGGACCTCCGTCCGCTCCAGGCCGTGCTGGAGGAGGAGGAGCGACGCGAGCAGGGCGACGACGATCAAACAAGTCCTGGGGTTCATGGCGAGTCGGGAGCCATTCTACCGGATTACGTGGCGAAGTCCCTGAGGGTGATGAGGAGGAGCCCCAGGGCCAGGAGGACCGCGCCCCGCGGGGCGAACGCCGCGAGAGCCCGACCGACGTCCCGGCCGGACACGGCGGTGTCGGTGAGGAGCCACTCCCCGAAGTTGTACGCGTCGAAATTCGGGACGGCCTTCAGAATTCCCCGCGACAGGGCTCCCGAGGCTCGAAGGAGCCAGGGCGGGATTTCGTCCGATCCATGGGCATGACCCTGCGCCCCCCGGCGCTCCCGCAGTTCCATATCCCGCAACTGGTTTTCGACGTCCCCCAGGGACTCCGTCACGAAGGACCAGGAGGACCCGGTCAGGAAGAGGCAGATCCCCAGGAGAATGCTCACGGGGGCGGAGACGAACGTGGAGGATGCGAGCGTCGCGAGCAGGACGAGCGTCGACTGGAGGAGGATGAGCCCCATCCCCTTCAGGAAATTGAGCTCGAAGTTCACGGGAAGCCCGCTGATCGTCAGGCCTTCGGGCCAAGCGGCGACCTGCAGGTCGGGCTCCGCCGGCCGCATCCGGATCCCGAGCCGGCCGTCGTCGGAGATCGCCGACCCCGGGATCTCGAAGGTGGTGAAACGATTGGTCTGGAACCGGACCTCCTGTTCGTGTTTTTCGAACGTCTTCGGATTCACCGCCGTGATCGCCACGTTGGCCTCGAGGCGGAATTCCATGCCGGGAAGGCGCCGGAGATCGACCTTGGCGGTCACGGGGACGCGCTCCAGGAAGCGCCC
Organism: Planctomycetota bacterium; assembly: GCA_035490275.1. Lineage (GTDB taxonomy): Bacteria > Planctomycetota > MHYJ01 > MHYJ01 > JACPRB01 > DASRJF01. The sequence goes on along the minus strand of DATHFI010000412.1, from coordinate 4,236 downwards.
CGGCGGGAGCCCCTCGAAAGTCCATTCGATCTCCTGCTTCTGATCGGCCCGCGCCCCCCGGCCGCCGCGCTCGCGATCCTCGAGCGGGCCGGAGAGCCCTTGCGGCACGTAGCGGGGCAGGGCCCGGGCCTCGGGGAAATCCTTCGTCGCCGCGGCGATGATCCGCAGGTAAACCAGGGTGAGGGTCCCCATGATGAGGAGAAAGACGGCCATGAGGAGGACGAACCCGAGGAACTTGCCCAGGAACAGGGTCCCCTTGTGGATCGGTTTCGTGACGAGCGTGTAGATGCGCCGCTGCTCGAAATCGCCGGGCAGGGAAAAGCCCGCGAGGAAGATGGCGCCCAGCGAGCAGAAGATGGTGACGGTGCGGACCGACCAGACTTCGATGAGGCGCAGCCGGCCCGAGGGATCGACGGCGGGGAGGAACGCCGCGGAGCTGACGATCGCCGCTCCCACGATGATGACGATGAGGAAGACCTTGCGTCGGACCGCCTCGAGGAACGTGAGGCCTGCGACGGCCCAGAGCCGTCCCAGGGTGGCCGCCGGGCCCGAGGCGGAGCTCATGACGGCGGTTTCTTCGAGCCTTGGACCGTCCGGAGGAAGACGTCCTCCAGGGTTTCCAGGGTGTTGTCGGCGGAGATGAGCTCCGCGCCCTCCTGCGTGGCGATGTCCACGAGCTTGCGGCGGGTCTCGTCGCTGAGGTTCCGGAAGGTGAGGGCGACGTGGTCCCGGCGGACGAGGATGTCCCGCACGGCGCCGTACTCCTTCAGCTTTCCCTCGTGGATGATCCCGATCCGGTCGCAGATTGCCTGCACGTCGGCGAGCAGGTGGCTCGACAGGAAGACGGTCTTGCCGCGGGCCTTGAGGTCCAGGATGAGGTTCTTCATGTCCCGCGTCGAGATCGGGTCGAGGCCGGAGGTGGGCTCGTCGAGGAAGACGACCTCGGGGTCGTTCACGAGGGCCTGGGCGAAGGTGATGCGCCGGACCATCCCCTTGGAGTACTCGCGGATCTGGCGCTTGCGGGCGTGCTCCATCCCGAAGCGGGCGATCAGCTCGTCGATCCGCTTCCGCCGCGTGGCGCGGTCGATGTGGAAGAGCCGGGCGTAGAAGTCGAGCGTTTCGTCCGCGTTGAGGAAGCGATAGAGGTAGGACTCCTCCGGCAGGAACCCGATCCGCGCCTTGGCGGCGACGTCCGTGGGGGCGCGCCCCAGGACGCGGGCCGACCCCGAGGTGGGGAAGAGGAGCCCGAGGAGGAGCTTCATCGTCGTCGTCTTGCCCGACCCGTTCGGGCCGATGAAGCCGAAGATCTCGCCGGGCCGGACCTCGAGGTTGAGGTCGTCGAGCGCCCTCAGGCGGGGGCGCCCCCAGAAATCCTTGTAGACCTTCGTCAGGCCCCGCGCCTCGATGACGTTCTCCATGGGCGTCCGGAGTATAGCAAACGCCCCCCGGCCCTGTCCCGCGGCCGCCCGCCCCCTCCGGCCCGATTTTAGTTGATAAGTATTATCAATTGATATATATTATCAACAACATGGCGGCGGAAAGCGGGTCGATGGGGCGCATGGTGGACCTCTGCCGGCGGCGGGGGGTCCCCGTGACGGCGCAGCGGCGGGCCGTCCTGCGGGCGCTCGCGGGCCGGCGGGACCATCCGACGGCGGAACAGGTCCACGCGGCGGCATCGGCGCGCCTCCCGGGGATGACCTTGGCGACCGTCTACCGGGTCCTCGGGACCCTCGAGCGGCTCGGCGTGGCGCGGCGGGTCGCCCACGACGGGACCGGCGCCCGGTTCGAGATCGACTCCGGCGCGCACCACCACCTCGTCTGCCTCTCGTGCGGGCGCATCCTCGACCTGCGCGACCCCGCGCTGGAGGCCCTCACCCTCCCCGCGCCGCGCGCCTCGGGATTCACCATCCAAGAGATCACGATTCAGTTCCGCGGACTCTGCCGGGCCTGCCGGCGGAAGCGGTCCGCGCATGAAAGGAGAAGACGATGAAACCCTGGAAGGAACCGGGCACGCTCGAGGGAAACCCGATCGGCCTGGAACGCACCGCGACGTCGAAGATGGTCAAGGAGCTCGACGCCCACCTGGCGGCGCTCTTCGTCCTCTACCACCAGTATCTGAAGCACCACTGGCTCGTGGAGGGTCCGCAGTTCCGCGACATCCACCTCTTCCTGAACGACGCCTACGAGGAGGTCGAGAAGCAGGGGGACCACGTGGCCGAGCGCATCACGGCCCTGGGCGGGATCCCGACGTGCGATCCCGTGGCGCAGGCGAAGCTCTCCTACGTCGCGCACGAGCCGGAGGGGACGTTCCGGATCCGCCCGGGCCTGGAGCTGGACCGGTCGCACGAGGGCGGGATCGCGAAGCGCCTGAGGTCGTCGATCCGGCTCGCCCAGAAGCTGGGCGACTTCGGGACGGAGCACCTGATGAAAGGCATCTTGCTCAAGGTGGAAGACAGAGCCCACCATTTGGATCACTTCTTGGGCAATGACTCGTTGGAAGTGGGGAGGGGAGAGTAGTCAGACCTCCGACTTCGGACTTCAGAAAGAGCAGTCAGTTCTAGTGGCTGATGGCTGACGGCCGATGGCTGATGGCTGATGGCTACTGAAGTCTGAAGTCTGAGGTCTGAAGTCTGAAGTTTATCTGGGGGCCAGGCGGCTTTCCTTCTGCAGCTTCCGGATGAGCTGGCGCTCCTTGCGGCGCCGGACTTCGCTCGGCTTTTCGTAGTACGACGTGCGCTTGATGTCGCGGGTGAGCCCTTCCTTCTCGCAGGCCTTCTTGAAGCGCTTGAGGAGCTGGTCCAACCCCTCGTTCATGCGGGCCTTGACGCGGATCAAAGCGGGTCTCCTCCGGTTTTCTGAAAAGCCGCGGAGATTATAGGCGGGGTCCCCGGGCGGCGCAAGACGATTCGGGCGTGGGTAGTGGCTCAGTTTCGAGTTTCCAGACTCCGGATCCCAGCTTTCGGAAGTTTCCGGCTTCAAGCTCCGCAGCAGGAATTCACAGGGATGGCCCGGAAATGAGCTCCTCGGCTCCGGCTTGAAGCTTGGAACTTCAGGAACTGGGATCTGGGATCTGGGATCTGGAAACTGAGACAACACCCGACCGGGCGCACCTATTGCCGATTGTCGTGGTACATCAGGCCGCCGAGGATGATGAGGACTCCGACTCCGACCACGAGCGCGGCGATGTCAAGGGTCCGCGCCGCGGTGGGGTCGTTGGGGTCCAGGATGGAGCAACCGGCGAGGAACAGGGGGAGCAGGGCCGCCAGTCGGCCGAGGAGTCGGGGGAAACGTTGGTTGCGCATCGCGGGAATCTAGTCCCCCGGCGCCGGGGGTGTCAAGGTTATGGGAATATCGCCCGGAAGACCGCGCGGGGGCCTTCCGGGCGGATGCGGCTTGACAGGGACGATTTATAGTTTATAATTCATAAGGGATGGAGTCTTCCCGGAGCCCGGAGGGGGAATGAGAACGCGCAACAGTCCGAACCTGTACGAGATCCTGCGCTCGGCGTCGGGCCCGGCGATCCTGGCCAAGGAGCACCCTCCGGAGCCGGCCCCCGCGGCCCTTCCGCCGCCTCCGCCACCGGCGCCTGCGCCGGTCCTGGAAGCCGCGCCCCCGCCGCCTCCTTCCGCGCTCGAACTCTTTCCGCCTCCACCCCGGCCGGTCGAGGTCATCGAGCGGCCCGCCCCCGCCCCGAGGGTGAGCGAGGCGCATTCTTCCGAACCCGCCGTCGCGACCGACCCCGGCGAGCGGGCCGTCCGGGTCACCTACAACACGCTGCTCTTCTCGGGCCTCGTCGCCCTTGGAGTCGTCATCCTCGCGTTCACGCTCGGCGTCCGGACCGGCCGGTCCCACGCCGAGGCGGCCTCCGCCCCCGCGGCCCCCGAAGCCCCGGTTCCGGATTCGACCTCGGGACCGGCGCCGAAATTCACGATCCAGCTCATCGAGTACCGCGCCCGGACCTCGCAGGAGTACACCAAGGCGATCGACGCCGCGACCCGGTACAAGCTGGGCCTCGAGCGCGCGGGTTACCGCGGGGCCGTCGTCGACACCCTCGGCCAGGTCCCCGACCGGCGCATCATCCTCCGCTTCGGGGAATTCGCCGACGCGAACTCGGCGCCCGCCCTCGAGACGTTCCGCAAGCTCCAGGGGCTCCGGTTCGACCGCGAACCGCAGGCGCCCTTCGCGCGGACGGCCCGGTTCGTCACCCAATAGGGCTTGATTCCCCCGTCCCGGCGC